>JAIPJH010000035.1 GCA_021734245.1 Candidatus Cloacimonadota bacterium
GCTGTCCAGCCAGGTAGCAGCATGGACAAAAGCAAGAAACAAAAAAGAATGCTCTATAAACTGGCAGTTTACCACCCAAGATTCACGAGTTAAATTGAAACGTCTCTATCCGACAATCGATGATTGACGGGTCACTAGAGTATTGATAACAGAAAATGAAAGAATCGTTGCGGAAGATTTGAAAATGCTTTTACAAACATTTGGTCACAAAGTAATTGCAATTACAGCATCCGGAGAAGATGCAATTGATATTGCAAAGCAGAAGAAACCTGATTTGATTTTTATGGATATCGATCTGAAGGGTGATTTAGACGGAATAGACACTGCAAAAATGATTATAGAAAAACACAATATCAGGATCATCTTTTGCAGTGCTTTCAATGATGATCATACACTTCTTAGAGCGTCTGTCGTAAATCCTGCCGGATATATTACCAAACCATTTGAATTGGAAGATATCGAAGAATTGATGAATCTGCATGCCAGATCTTGCAAAAATGAATTTTCGGAAGAAGCTGAAATAGAAAAGGATATTTATAAGAAAAAGATTTGTTGAAATGAAAGCAAAAATCAAAGAGATTTTACGGCCGGATGTATTTCGAATACAATTCGATGATAACGTTACCAAAATGCTGATTGATCGCAGGATTTTATATTTAATCAAAAACAGTGAGAATTATGTTTTCCTGATGATGAAATTGAAAGAACTTCTGCAAAATAGAACCGTAGATATTCTAAGGTCGGAAGCGCTTTCCAAAGGATTGTGTACAGGTAGAATTTATATTGAAGGAAGACACATTTCTTCCTATTTGGGGTAATTATGATTTATGAAGTTCAAACAGTGAAAAGAAATTTTCAGCTGGAATTGAAAGAAGAATGGCAGTGGAATGATGAAACCGGGCAAACAGTTGCTGTCAGAGCTTTGAATGTGAATGAATTCGATGATTCGGTGAAGGTTTATTAAATGTTGATAGAATTGCTGGAAGGCGAGCAGATAGATCTTCGTAATCCTATTAATTTATCCGGTGGGTGCATAGATTGTGATGTTTTTTTGCTGGGTAGCAATCTTATTGATTTACTGAGAGAGGGTTGATTTTTATAAAATCTGCAAAAATAAAACTGATTGACTTATTTTTGCTCAATTCTTATGGAAGATGATATGTTATTGAATATCTGTAAAATAGATTTGAAGTGATTCTCCTTTGCTTCATGATTAAAATAACAAAAAAGGAGAAAAAAATGAAGAAGAAAATTTTTGCTATTATAATAGCTATATTGATGGTTATTAGTTTAGGTTCAATAACACGTGAATCTGAATCTTGTAATACTACTACAGGTCAGCTGGATAATTCATACGATACCAATGGAGTAACTCAATCCATGAGCTCTTCTACATTTTCCACATCAGATTTTACAGTGGATTACGAAAATTATGATAATACAGCTATTTTGAAAGATACTAAAGTTTCTGCTAGTGCTAATTATAGCATATCAGAGTGGCATACAAACAACAAGCATATTGTTTTGAATGCTTTCGATGAAAGCCCCAATCAACAATGGTCAAGTTCATATAATGGCACAAATTTAGCTGTCGGTTATGAATATCGTACTAATATAACTGATAATGGTACTGTTATACCATCGGGTTGTGATGATGATTTAAAACTATTTGATGAACAGTCAAATACACCAAATTGGTCTCTTGCCAGCTTACCAAAAGTTTTAAAAGTAGATTGTACTAATGATGAAGAATATTTCTTTGTTGTTGTTGAAAGAAGTACAAATTTAATTGATGTTAGATGTTACGATGTCGATAATAGCACATTAGTTTGGTCTGAAGAATATTCTACTCAAGCATTCAAAGTCAAAGGCCTTCAATATAACGAAGAAAAAGATTACGTTCTGGTTTCTATGGTAGATGGAATAGCAGTTTTGGAAGCTGCTGATGGAGATGAAGTGTTTTTTAGCTCAACAAGTTATACAAATTCTGAAGCAGAACTATCGGAAGATGGTAATTTTTTAGTATTTGCAGAATCTAACCAGAATAGGTTAAGGGTGTTTGAATACGATGATGTAAATGATACATATACACTTGATTGGCAATATACTATACCATATATTTCGCCAAGTCAAACCCATTCATGGGGTTTTTCTGCTAGTATTTCTGGTGATGGCTCAACAATTGTTGTCGGTACTTTGCAGGTATTTAATGATAACTCAAGAGGTGGAGGGATAATTTGTTTCGCATCTTCATCTTCAACTCCATTATGGAGTTATACAAGTATTGGCCATGTTGTTTATGACTTGGATATTTCATGGGATGGCACTTTAATAGCTGTAGGTAGTTGGGGTCCTATTAGTGGAAACGGACCAGATTTCTATATGTTCAATAAATTATCTAGTACTCCAATCTATACAGTTAGCACTGATGGATCAGTTTTTAAAGTAAGTATTTCAGATGATGCTTCATATTGTTCATTTGGTGGTAAAGCTGTCCATGCAAATGTTTGGGGTAACGGTGGTTTTTTATACGGCATAGTAACAGACTATGAAACAAAAACTTACTCTTTCAGTGGTCCATATACACTTCCACATTGTGGTTGGACTTGGCTAAGTTTTGATATTCTTCATTCAGTAAATCCTTCAACAAATAACCAAGTTCAGAATTTGTTATATGATATTAAGGATAATCTTGATCATGGGGATCAAGAAGGCACATTATTTAGCTATAATGGAACTATTTGGTCTAATCCTACCTATGAAGTAACTAGTCCAAAAGGTTATAAAATTGAAATGGATGCAGATGACGATTTCGATATTTACGGTGAAAGATGTGAGCCTGAGACAACTTTCGATATTGATGCTGATGAAGACTGGATCGGTTATTTCCTTGAAGATTCTCAACACATATACGATGCTTTCAATGGTTATCTCGATGACAATATCAAATCCATAACACATCAGGACTGGAGTGTAAAATATAATAATGGTTGGCCAGATGTAGGATATACTTTAAGTGCTGGAGATATGGTTATTTTAGATTGTGAAGAAGGTATAGATGATTTCAGTTGGCCCGATCCGGAAAGAACTGAACCATTTATTGTTCTGCAATCACATCTTTATGAATACACTGAAGAAGCAGATTACATTCCTATCTATATTGATCTTAACGAAAATGATCTTCCTGATGAAATTGGTGTTTTTCTAGATGATGAATGTGTAGGTGCTCGTGTTGTTCAGCATGATTTTGAGAATGTATGTACTTACATAACCGAAGCTCAAAGTGGTGAAATCGAAATTGAATTTGCCTATTACGAAAGAGGATCACGTCAAAGGTTTAATGAATATACAGTTTATGATGAGGAATCAGGTTATCGTGAGACTACAACAATTAACTTGGAATATGATAAACAAGAACATTATTACATATCATTTAATTCAGAACCTGGAAATAACAATACTCCTCAATCCAATGAACTAACAATCTCGAATTCACCCAATCCTTTCAACCCTTCAACTTCGATATACTATAATTTACCTATAGATGATCATGTCCAATTGAGTATCTATAATCTTAAAGGTCAAAAAGTAAAAGTTCTTGCCGATGGTACACAATCGTCAGGTAATTATAATTTAATCTGGGATGGCACAGACAGCACAGGAAAATCCGTTTCCAGTGGTGTTTACTTATATCAGATTACCACTTCATCTCAAACAATCAAGAAGAAAATATTAATGTTAAAGTAACGCAAACATCTTGTTTGCGAAATCCTTGCGAAGGTTGTTTAACATTCAAAGATTCTCGACCTTCGCAAGGTTATTTTTCAGTCCCCCTTCATAAGGGGGAATTAAAGGGGGTTTTATGAATTTAGGAACAAATATTTTTTTCTTACAAAAACCCTCGTACTCCCCTTGAAAAGGGAAGCTTAAAATCAGACAGGGGGTTAAAAATCAAATCCAAACTATTTCTTTTGTTAGTCTTTGTTAGTTTTAGTTCGTTGCTATCCAGTACCACCTGGCACATCAAACAAGACGGCACGGGTGACTTTACATCAATCCAGCAAGGTATCAATGCATCTACACATGGTGACACGGTTCTTGTTTATCCTGGCACATACTACGAAAATATTAATTTTAACGGAAAGAATGTAATTCTTGCTAGTCTTGAAATGATAACAAATGATCCCCAATATATCTCACAGACTGTTATAGATGGTCAAAAGCAAACTAGTTGTGTTAGCTTAGTATCCGGTGAACAAAATACAATCCTAAGAGGTTTCACAATTACAAATGGACAAGGCGAATATGATAATCCTTACTATGGTGGTGGTATATCAATTTATGGTGATTATCCAATTCTAATTGAATGCGATATTATAAACTGCGTAATTACAAAAAATTATTCACAAAATACTACAGGTGGCATTCGCATTATTGATGGTGACGTGTATCTGTCTGGTTGTTCTATCCGAAGAAACTACGCTTGCAGCAGTGGTGGTGGTCTTGGTATCAGTGGGTATTCACAAGTTATCTTTGATCCAACAAATAGGTGTAGTATCTATGATAATTTTGCCGGTTCCGGTGTTGATATGTTTGTTGAATCACTCCAATTTAATAATTTAGAAGTTATTGTTGATACATTTACGGTGTCAAATCCTGATCGGTATTTTGCTCAAATTTTTCCTGGAAATTGGAATTTTACATATAATTTTGACATATTAAATGCACTTATTGAACCTATAAATCACGATTTATATGTCTCTCCTAATGGGAATGACAATAATTCAGGTCTTTCTCCAGATGATCCATTAAAAACAATTAATCTTGCAGTACGAAATGTAGCATCAAACCCAGTTAATCCAAACACGATTTTTTTAGCTGAAGGTATATACAGTTTTAATGAATACCAAGAAAGCTTACCTTTTGGTTGCAAAGCAAATGTCAACATTTCAGGTGATAATATGTACACAACAATAATTGAGGGAAATTCTGAATACACTTCTTTTTTCATAACTAGTGCAGATTATGATAATTCTATTATTAAAAATTTAACCTTCCAAAATGCTACTTATTTTCATAGTTCATTATTATTATACTTCTGCGATAATATAAAATTTGAAAATATTGTTTTAGAAAATTTAACTTCCTTAGAAAATGGTTGTGCATTATTAGGTGCAGGTGGTGGTGGTGATATTGAATTAAAAAATCTGATAATAAATAATTGTAATTCACTAGATAGTGGTAATTCTGGTGCTTGGATAAACGAGACAACTTCTTTCAAAGCAACAGATTGTATGTTCTCTAATAATTCTTCTACTGGTTCAAGGGCATGTTCTGCAGGTCTTTATGCTATGAGTAACGGTGATATTTCAATTGATAACTGTAGATTTGAATATAATACAGCAACAAGTAATACTTGGTTTGGCTATGCCAGTGCATTATTAGTTAATGAATATAATGATGTAATCGGGGATACTTATATTACCAACAATCTTTTTATTAACAATCAAACTAACTTCGGAAGAGGTTCAATCTATATCCATTCAAATCCTATAAGTTCAATTTATTTCTCGAATAACACAGCTATTGATAATTCTTCCAATTATGGTGTTTGTTTCAATGGAAATATGTACTGTCAAAATAATATTTTAAGAAATCCCAGCAATTATGAAATAGGTGTTTTTTACGATATATATGCTAGTGCTCCAAGCTATTTATACTCATCCTATAATAACATTGAAGGTGGTGAATCAGCGATATATACAGACGATAATTCAAATGTAATAAACTGGCTCGAAGGCAACATCGATGAAGATCCTCAATTTCTACTTTCAGGAGATGATCCTTATCAGTTAACTGAATTTTCTCCCTGTATTGATGCCGGAACACCGGATACGACAGGTTTGTTTCTTCCACCTTGGGATTTGCTTTATAATCAACGTGTCTGGGATGGTGATGGAAACGGTGATGCAATCATCGATATGGGTTGTTATGAATTTGGATCTTCTTATGCGTCTGGTTTTATCTCAGGTTATGTTATTGATACAATGGGAAATCTATTAGAAAATGTAGAAATCTCTGCAGGTAGTTTCACAACCCTAACAAATGAAGATGGAGAATACAATCTGGAAACAGTAGTAGGTTCTTACAATGTAGTTTGTTACATGGATGGCTATGAAATATCAATAATTGAAGATGTTATTGTCAATCTTGGAGAAACAACTACAGTAAACTTTATTCTTACTCCAGAAGTAAACATAGATGATATTCTAAATGCAGAAGATATTCAACTATCCAATTACCCCAATCCTTTCAATCCTACTACAACAATCTCATTCAACGTAGCACAAACGTCCTCGTTTGTGACTCTGGAAATCTTCAATATCAAAGGTCAAAAAGTAAAAACACTTTTGAATTCACTTCTTTCTGCTGGTCATTTTGAATGTATTTGGAATGGTAAAGATAGCAACAACAAACGCGTTTCCACAGGTGAATACTTTGCCAAACTCAAAATCGATGGGGAAGAAGTAGAAGTAAAGAAGATGCTCCTGATGAAATAGTCCTGCGGAATTTCACAGGACACATGTTGTTGAAGTAAATAGAGCAAATTAAAAAAACTAAGAACAAAATAAATATTACTTGATAATTCTACCTTTTCCAGAATCGGTAATATGCATGAGTTCTGGCGGAAATGGTTCAAAATAGGTTTGATCTTTCAAATATTTTTGATCGAAGCGAATGATCCAAGATTGCAGGATGGAAGTAATTGCGATAAGTGGAATTTGTTTGGCTCGATAAAGCTCCAGCTGTTCCAGAAAATATGATTTTTCTTCAGTTATCAGTTGTTTGGAAAAATAACCCAGAATGTGCATCAAAACATTGATGTTGGTTGATGTCCTCGGAGAATTCCTGAAGATACGATGTAACGCTTCTTCATATTTTTCAAATACATCTGAAATGCTAAGTTTTTCATGATTCGCTACAATTTTGCCTGCCAGTTTCAATTGAGTTTGATTGTAAGCCATGAAAAGATACTTGTTTTTAGTATGGAATTCCACCAGGTTTTTCATAGTTCTGGGCAGTTCTCTAAAACGAGCTAAAGTGTACAATTTCGTAAGAAAATGCTCTCGAATAAAAAGATTGGTCAGCCTTCCTTCATCTTCGATAGCCAGAAAACCGAATTTGCCTGAAACTGCTTTGCCAAATAAACCAATCGCTTTTGTATTGATGGCGGGAACTTTTCCAATTTGTCTGTAAAGTTTTACATCTTTAATGCCGCAGGAAGGCGATCTGCTTTTTAAAATGAATCCGTCGATTACATTCAAACCAGAAAGAAATCTCTCACTGAAATCCTGCATATCTTTGGTGTGATCGTCACCACTCATCGATTTCAGCATCTTAATTTCGTTGCCTTGTTTCACCAATCTCACTGCTTCACGGGGAATTCCCAAGCCAATTTCTACTTCCGGGCATACGGGAATGATATCAACAAATTCCTGCAGTTTTCGCACGATCGGACTGGAAATTTTTAATCCATTATAACGACAGGCTGCATATTCAATACACTTGCTAACAACTATTTTTGGTCTTATTGTTTTTTTCATTTATCATCCCAATATTCGTAATACATATTTACGTCGGTAGTATTTTGCCATTTCCCATTTTGTTTTGTTCGCAAAATCGTGGTACCATGAATTTCCATTAATTTCTGGGATGAAATCTGATAAACAAAAAAACTTGGTTTTACCAGTAATTGCAAAAAAAAACTGGCGGCATCCAGTTCAAAAACAATGTGTCCTTCTTTGTTGTATTCGGAATTTTTTACTTCTTGAAAGGTAAAAGTTGCTACCTGCTGAATATCCGGAGCTGGAAGTTTGAAGTAGATTTTTTCACCTTCTATTAATTTATCCCAGTTTTTCTTGATATGAATGTTGAAAAGCGGACCTACCAGCAGATCAGCAGGATAGTCCAATTCTCTTTCTTTATTCTTATCTGCTTTGCGAAAACTCAAAGTCATCCGATCTCCATCACGAATCACCATTCCGGTTTCATCCACTTCCAGAAAATCTGCTTTGGATTGCTTGAATTCACCTTTTTCCAACATTACCTCATCGATCGTAGCAACTGTACTATCAGGACGAACATAATAGTGGCGTAAAATCGTTTGATCTTTATTTCGGATATGTTCGTTATAGTGAAAGAAGAGTAGATCTTCTTTATTTGAATCCATTTTGTAAACACGACAGAAAAAAAGATCTTCCGAAAATAAAAGAAAGCTTGAAAAAACTAAAACTAAAATTAAGAAATATCGCATTATTGCTCCATCATACCGATTCCAATGGCACCGATTCCATTATGAACTCCCACCACCGGCGAAAGTTCCATAATATAAGCAGGTTCTTTCCCGATTATTCTGGTAAGTTTTTCGGCATATTGTTCTGCTCTTTCTTTGGATTGTGCATGAACAATTGCATAATTCCAGATATCTGTATTTTCAGCTTTTTTCTGAAGGATCTGAAGAATTTTCTTCATATTTGCTTTGCGACTGAAAGATTTACCTGCAGCTGTGGCTTTACCATCAGAATCAAGTGAAACGATCGGTTTTAAGTTCAAGGCGGTTGCCAGCATTCCTTTAAGAGGAGAAACTCGACCACCACGAACCATATATTTTAAGGTGTTCACATCCACCAGAATATCCGTTTTCTCAATCCAATCTTCTATTTGTGTTGTTAGATCTTCAAACTTCATTCCATCTGCAATTGCTTGAGCAGCCCGCATAACAATGAGTCCTTCAGACACTGTGAGTTGTTTGGAATTGAAAACTTTGAGTTCACTGTCATTAATCTTCTTTTCCATTTGTTTACTCATGCCATAAGCACCGGAAAGTTTATCGGAAATATGAATTGCCAGAATTTTTTTATAATGTACGGAAAGGAAGGAAAATAAATTCAAGATCGTACTGATCTTTGGTTGTGAACTTTTGGGATGGATCTTGTCGGTTTTCAATTTATCGTAAAATTGATCGGCCGTGATCGTGAGCTTATCCAGATAAGGTGTATCTCCAAAATGAATGTTAAAAGGTATCTGCAGGATCTGATACTTTTCAATAATATCTTTCGGCAGATCGCAAGCAGAATCAGTAACAAGAGCAATGGGATATTTTCGATTATGACTAACCTGATACTGCATCTGCATATCGTCCACTTTGATCTTACTGATATTTCCGAGTTCAGCAACTTTTTCAAAAAGGTTATCAGGCCTGTCCGTATGAATATGAAGATGAAGTTTTTCCTGCGAACCGGCAGCAATCAAAGAATCTCCGAATTGTTTTAGTTCATTTTGTAATTCCTTCAGCGTCAGCTTGGAATCTGTTAAAATTGCTTCTGTGCAAAATTGTAGATTACCCGGAATATAAACATGTTCTGAGGTAGATTCAACGTTTATAGTATTGAATTCTGTTTGTGAAATCCTTTTCAATTTTCCTTTTTGAATAAAATTGCAGATACCTTCCAGAAAGTTTACAAAACCGTTGGCACCAGCATCCACAACTCCTGCTTCTGCCAGAACTTTTAGTTGCTTTGGAGTATTTTGCAGAGATTTTCTGGCTTCATTCAAAGAATCATTCAGAAGATGAACAAAGTCTTTCGAGCGTTTGCTGTTTTTTTCAAGAGCTTTTGCCCAGTCATGCATCACGGTGATGATAGTTCCTTCCACCGGATCTAGAATAGAATCATAAACATATTGAATAGCATTATTTACAGATTGCGCAAAAATTTCCACGCTGATACTGTGATGATTTTTCAGCTCCTGACTTAATCCGTGAATAAACTGAGCGAAGATAATACCAGAATTTCCTCGTGCACCCAGTAGAGCTGAATCTGCAATAGAACGAATGGTTTTCTGCAGCGAGCGATATACTTTGCTGCTTTCCAAAATAGACCGCATGGTAGAAGCCATGTTCGTTCCGGTGTCTGCATCAGGAACAGGAAATACATTTATTTTATTCAGATATGCCTGATTCTGGATAACAGCTTCACTTCCAGCTTTGATGGCTACATAAAACCTGTTTCCATCCAAGTATTTTATTTTCATGAAATTATGGTAACTCCTTTTTCCGTCTTTTCCCCCTGCCAAGAGCGATTAAGGGGAGTTAGATTTAAATAAATTTTCTCATTCATATCTGTCAAAATTCTACTCCCAGATCTGCGGCATTGTCTTAATCTTGGAAATATCATAACCAACACTTTGCAGGTTAGTTAAAATTTTTGAGTAAGTTTCATCGGGTAAATAGGATTTCCTTGCCATGATCCAGACAAATTTCTTATTCGGTACACCAATTACAGTATAGCTGTAATCTTCGGCAAGATCAATAATCAGATATGGGAATTTGATAGGCCAGACAAATTGCACTCTCCATTCAGAGTAAGATTCTTTATCATATATCCAGGCTTTGGGCTGCATATGTTTTACTTTTCCATTTCTTTTATCTGTAAATCTATAATCTATCTTTACACGATTTTCATCTAAGATCTCATAAGATTCAATTCCATTTATAGCATGTTTTTCTATAAAATTCGGAATGATAGAAATTACATACCAATCGCCCATAAACTTGTTTATATCGACATATTCAACTGTTTTCATATCATGCTCCTTGCAGGAAGTTAATAAAATCATGAACATCAATAAAACTACAAAATATTTCATACCTTCTCCAGTAAATCAAATTAAAAGAACTAAAATCAATTATATTAAAATTGATCTTTTCAAGTCAATCACTTTCAAAATAACATTTTAAATATACTATAATCGAAAAGTAATTTCAACGCAAAATTTATTATTATCGCATTTAATTTTCAATGACTTGACAAATAACCTCGACACCATTTTTTGACCCTAAATTTTAAGTATATTAAAAAAAAATAAGAATTGGAGGTAATTAATGGTTCCAGGAATCTGGTATATTGCTCCTATTGGTGCAATAATGGCATTAATTTTCGCATTTATTTTTTACAAATCAGTAAAAAAACAAGATCCCGGTAATGATGAGATGCAAAGAATTGCAAAGCATGTTCGAGATGGTGCATTTGCCTATCTGAAACAGCAGTACAAAGGTGTGGGAATCTTCTTCGTTGTAGCGTTTATTGCTTTCAACTTCATGGCTCATGTTCTTCATGTGCTGCATTGGCTCATTCCATGGGCTTTTCTTACAGGTGGTTTTTTCAGTGGGCTGGCAGGCTGGATTGGTATGAATACTGCAACTCTGGCATCGAACAGAACTGCTCAAGGAGCTTCAATAAGTTTGAATAAAGGACTTAAAGTAGCTTTCCGTGCTGGCGGTGTAATGGGCTTAGTAGTTGTTGGTTTGGCTCTGGTAGATATTTCGGCCTGGTTTTATGCTTTGAATGCTTTTGATGTTCCTCTTCACACGATTACTGTTATCATGCTTAGTTTTGGAATGGGTGCATCTACTCAGGCATTGTTTGCTCGTCTGGGTGGAGGAATCTACACCAAAGCCGCTGATGTCGGTGCAGACCTGGTAGGAAAAGTTGAAGCTGGAATTCCAGAAGATGATCCAAGAAATCCTGCCACAATTGCCGATAACGTAGGCGATAATGTAGGAGATGTTGCTGGAATGGGCGCAGACCTTTATGAATCTTATGCCGGCTCGATTCTGGCTACTGCTGCTCTGGGAATGGCCGCCGTTTCACAGATTTTTGGCCATAACAGTGAATGGGCGATAAAATTCGTAACTGCTCCCATGGTGTTGGCTGGTGTTGGTGCCTTCCTTTCCATTTTGGGAATTTACATGGTTTCCACCAAAGAAGATGCCGGGACTAAAGAATTGATGTTTGCCTTGAATAAAGGTGTTTATGGAAGTTCGATTCTGATTGCGATCGTGGCATTTTTTGTAACGAAATTTATGCTTCCTGCAGAATATTCACTTGGCGTATTTTTCGCCAGTATTATTGGTTTGATCGCGGGTATTTTGATAGGTTATTTCACAGAAAGGTCAACTTCTGATGCTTATGCACCTACACGTGGAATTGCCAAACAAGGTGAATTTGGTCCTGCTACAGTAATTATCGATGGATTGGCAGTGGGAATGAAATCTACAGCTGCTCCGGTTATAATTATTGGTGTTGGAATTATGGCAGCATTCAGTGCCAGTGGTGGTTTCACAACTCCGGAAATGGGACTATACGGAATCGGTTTTGGTGCTGTGGGAATGCTGGCAACGCTTGGTGTAACTCTGGCCATGGACGCATTTGGGCCTATCGCCGACAATGCTGGTGGTAATGCAGAAATGAGTCAACTTCCCAAAGAAGTTCGCCAAAGAACAGATGCTCTGGATAGTGTGGGAAACACAACAGCTGCAACCGGAAAAGGATTTGCTATAGGTTCTGCTGCTCTTACAGCAATGGCGCTTTTAGCTGCTTATCTGGAAGAAGTTCGTACAGGTTTACTATTTGCAGGACAAAAAGTTATGAATATTCTGATGGCAAATGGCGAGATGTTTGCAGTGGAAACTACCAAAGCTACAATTGCAGACTTCATGAATTTCTATAATATAAATCTGATGAATCCAAAATTCCTTGTTGGTATATTTGTTGGTGCGATGGTTACATTCGTATTTGCTGCCCTTACAATGAAGGCTGTTGGTAGAGCTGCTGGTGATATGGTTGCGGAAGTACGTCGTCAATTCAAAGAAATACCTGGAATTATGGAAGGAAAAAGCGAACCTGAATATGCTAAATGCGTGGCAATCTCTACTAAAGGTGCACAAAGAGAAATGGTTGCTCCCGCACTTCTGGGAATTCTAACTCCTATTGTTGTTGGTCTTCTAATGGGTGTTGCTGGTGTTCTTGGTCTTTTAGCTGGTGGTCTTTCCACAGGTTTTGTTATGGCTATTATGATGAATAATGCTGGTGGAGCCTGGGATAATGCAAAAAAATATATTGAATCTGGTGCTCATGGTGGTAAAGGTTCTGATTTCCATAAGGCTGCTGTTGTTGGTGATACAGTAGGCGATCCGTTCAAAGATACAGCCGGTCCATCAATTAATATCTTGATAAAATTGATGAGCATGGTAAGTATTGTCTTTGCTGGTTTGATCGTGGCATATTCTCCTGCGATCGAAGCGATATATAGTGGAAAGAAAGATAAAGCGAATGTACAACATGTGATTGAAATGGAAAAATCTGAAGTTCCTGTTCATACAACAGAATTTTAAAGAAAAATAATTGTATTTTGGACGGGGCTGCAAAGTCCCGTCTTTTTTTGTGATGAATTAATGAAGAAAATATTGATATTTGTTGTTTTAGTTTTTTTTAGCACTCTTTTTTGTCAGCAGAAAATTGGCTTGGCATTAAGCGGTGGCGGTGCGCGCGGATTGGCTCATATTGGAGTTCTCAAAGTAATCGATGAGATGAACATTCCGATCAATTACATTGCCGGAACCAGCAGCGGAGCGGTGATCGGAGCGCTCTATTCCATCGGTTTTACAGCAGAAGAAATCGAAGATATTTTCCTGAATATGAAATGGGAAGAGATCTTCGATGAAACCATCAACCGAAAAAATTATTACATCGGAAACAAACGCTGGAAACCTTATGCAAATTATTCATTTGATCTTGGAAAGAATATGCTTCCACAACTACCACAAGCATTTTTATCCGGTAATAATCTTATAAATATTTTCTTCGATAATACTTATCAATTTTCTCATATTAGAGATTTTGATGAACTTCAAATTCCCTTCAGATGTATTGCTACCGATATTTTAACCGGCAGAACCAAGGTTTTTTCTTCGGGAGTTCTACACGAAACTCTTCGTGCTACAATGTCCTTTCCATCTGTCTTACAACCTTTCAAGATCGATGGTCAGCTTTTCATCGATGGTGGTGTTGCCAACAATCTGCCTTCTGAAGTTGTGAAGGAAATGGGAGCAGATTTCATTATTGGTATTAAAGCCAGTTCCGGTTTGAAAAATGAAGAACAATTACAAACCCTGATCGATGTTCTGGATCAGACAGTAAATTTAAGCATCACAGAAAATGTGGGTAAATCTGAAAAACTGTGCGACGTTTTGATACAACCTGAATTGCAAAATATGAGTATTATGGATTTCAATAAGAAAGCTGAGATTATTGCTCTGGGAGAAAAAGCTGCCAGAGAATATTTTAATAAACAGCCAATATTATTACAAAGTAAAAAGATTTTAAAGAATCAGGAGCAGTTACCTGAAAAATTAACATTTTCGCGAATTCGAGTAGAAGGAAATATTTACCTCAGCAATGCCAAAGTTCGAGAATTTGTGGGGCTTTCTTCCTGGCAGGAATTTAGTAAGAAAGAAATTCAATATGCTTTCCAAAATGCCTATAATTCAGGTCTTTTCAATTTTATTTATCCGGTGATCGATCGGGTAGAAGATAGATATATTCTTACGATAAAACTAAAAGAAAATAATCGTATGAAATATGGTTTGGATTTCTGTTACAACGATCAGAAAGAGATAAATCTGGGTGTTACTCTGAAGATGAATAACGTGGTACAGAAGAATTCCAAATTGCTATTGAATCTTCAATTGGGAGATCGACAGGAATTCAATCTGGATTATGTGAAGAACTTTGGTAAACATTTTGGTGTTTATTTCAGGTTATTTCCCTACATAAAAGAGTATATACTTTTCTCCTATAATTCCGATCATCAGAAGACCAACAGTGTACGCTCCCTGGAAATGGGTGGCACTTTCGGGATTGGTCTATTTGCTACAAAAGCATTGATAGCAGAGCTTTACGCATATTATTATCGAACAGAGCTCTATCAGGATATTGCAGAATTTACTGAGCGGGATTTTCATTCCACGGGTGGTGGAATCAAAATTCTGCACGAGGAACTGGATGATTATATTTTTCCTATGAAAGGAACCGAGATCTTTACTAAATATTCAGAAGCAAAAGATCATTTTTATAGCGATTTTAATAATCGAACTTTCTATACCAGGCTGCGCTTACTTCTTCCATTTACAAAAAAATTATCAATGAAATATAAATTTGAATACGGCTCTCATTTCGAAAAAAAAGAGAATGATTTTGATCCATTTTATATTGGTGGTTTGGATGACTTTCTGGGTTTTCACAGGAATGAAAAAGTAGCTCCAATATTTAAAATTACTACTGCTGCTCTGCGCATTGAATTTTTAAAAAATGCCTTTTGTGATCTGCAAATTAATATATTGAACTTGGGCAATGTAGATTACTGGCAGCCGGAAAAATATCTCTACAAAGGTGCTGGATTGATTCTGGGTTACCGGTCAATTATTGGTCCAATTCGCATCGCTGCTGCTCTTGATGATGAATATAATGGCTATTACTATTTCTCCTTTGGTTTTGAATTCGATCAGTTTGAATTTTCCAGGAGATGATAAAACATAACTTGTAATATATACCGTTTAACATATATTATAAAACAAAAATAAATTTAAAATTTATTTGGAGGTCAGATGGCTGAAAAAGAAAAAGGCTTTATTATAAACGATAAAAACTACGGTTTGCTACCAGTTGTTCCGCTCAGGAATGCACTGGTCTTACCTTTTACAATATCACCACTTTTGGTGGGAAGAAAAAATTCATTGAATGCAGTAGACGCAGCTCTTGCCTTGGAACGCAAAATTATTTGTGTAAGTCAGAAACAACCCAGCAATTATGATGAAGACCCTAAAGCTAAAGATCTTTATCGATATGGAACTCTCTGTACTGTATTACAACATCTCAAACTTCCCGATGGTAATATGCGGCTTTTAGTAGAAGGTGATAAACGTGTAAAAATTGAACGATATTATCGCACTTCCGATTATTTGAATGCATATTTCAATATAATTCCGAAAACTGATTCTCAGAAAGAAATTGAGATGGAAGCTCTCTTCCGATCTTTTAAAAAATCTTTTCAAGAATATGTTAATTTGAATAAATCGATTCCGGAAGAAGCTCTTTTGCCTTTAAATGATACAACCAATCCAAGAGAATTTTTCTATTATTCTCTGGCAAATATTATTTTGGATATCAAGACAAAGCAGCAAATGTTCGAGATCGATGATCTTTTTGAATCGATCAGTAAAATTTACAAGAAAACGTTAGAAGAAATCCAGATCCTGAAACTGGAAAATAAGATCGATGGAACTGTTAAAACCCGATTAAATAAGCTGCAACGAGAATATTACTTAACTGAACAATTGAAAGCGATTCACAAAGAATTGGGAGTTACAAAAGAAGAAAAAACTGACCTTCTGGATTTTCAGGAAAAGATAAAAAAAGCCAAATTAAGTCCGGATGCACGCAAAAAAGCAGAAGATGAACTTAAAAAATTTTCCCGGTTGAATAATTTCTCGCCGGAGTATTCGGTAATCCACACCTATCTTACCTGGATTCTTGATCTACCCTGGGATGATCCGAAATACAAGGAATTCAATCTAAAAACTGCACGTAAAATTCTGGATGAAGATCATTATGGCTTGGAAAAAGTGAAAGATCGCATTTTAGAATACCTAGCTGTGGTCAAACTGGCGAAAAAAGTGAAAGGTCAGATCCTCTGTTTCGTTGGACCTCCCGGAGTGGGAAAAACATCGCTGGGAAAATCCATTGCCCGAGCTATGGATCGTAAATTTGTCCGTCTCAGTTTGGGTGGAGTTCGCGATGAAGCTGAGATTCGCGGTCATCGCAGAACTTATGTGGGAGCACTTCCGGGCGTTATCATTCAAAGCATGAAAAAAGCCGAAACTCGAAATCCGCTGATCATGATGGATGAGATTGATAAAATGAGTCGAGATTTCCGCGGTGATCCCGCTTCTGCACTTTTAGAAGTTTTAGATCCCGAACAAAATGATACTTTCCGCGATCATTATCTGGATTTTGAGTACGATCTTTCTCAGGTTATATTCATTACAACTGCGAATACTCTGAATTCCATACCACAACCTCTTATCGACAGGATGGAAGTCATCGAATTGCCTGGTTACACAGCTTTTGAAAAAATCAATATTGCTACCAAACACCTGGTACCAAAAGTCTTGAAAGAACATGACCTCAAAGGAAAACTCAATATTAAGTATCAAAAAACAGCTCTCGAAAAGATCATCAAACTATACACTCGTGAAGCTGGAGTGAGAAATCTGGAACGTCAGATTGCCAAGATTCTGCGAAAAGTTGTAAAGAAGTTTGTGGAAGGTGATTCCAAGAAGCGTGTAAGTGTGAAAGCTGCTGAATTGGAAGATTATCTGGGTATTCCTAAACATTTATATTCCGAGGTAAATCGGAAAGATGCAGCCGGAGTTGTTACCGGTTTGGCCTGGACGCAATACGGTGGAGAAACATTGCAGATAGAAGCTGTAAAAGTGAAAGGCAGTGGAAAGCTGAAACTGACAGGAAAACTTGGTGAAGTAATGCAGGAATCTGCCCAGGCTGCTTTCAGTTATGCCAGACTGCACGCCAAAAAATACGGGATAAATGAAGATTTCTACAAAAATTGTGATCTGCATCTCCACATACCAGAGGGTGCCATTCCCAAAGATGGGCCATCAGCAGGTGTTGGTTTGGTAACTGCAATTGTATCTGTACTTTCCGGTAAAAAAGTAAAACATGATTTAGCGATGACAGGTGAAATTACTCTTTCCGGAAATGTGTTACCAATTGGCGGCCTGGCAGAAAAGCTGATCGCTGCCAAACGGGCTCGGATAAAAAATGTTATCATTCCACAAAAAAATGAACCTAACCTGAAGGAAATTCAGGATGAAATAAAAAAAGGTTTGAATATTATCCTGGTACATAAAGTGGAAGAAGTCCTGGATTATGCGATAAAATGAAGCTCCCATTCATTAGGGGAAAAATGATTGGTCACCCTGAGTTCATCGAAGCTTGCGGCTTGATCAATAAAGGTCTGCCATATGCTTGAACTTGCTCAGCATGACTTTGTAGAATTATGAACATAAAAATCATCGATCAACATAAATTGTCAGACGGCTGCACTCGCATAAATATTGGTGTTAGCGATAAGGAACGTATTTATCTGGGTTTTATTCTGGAATCGTTCGAAGGCTGGAGCAATTATACAACTCCGGTTCGCAAAAAGCCTGTTTTGCAGGTTGATGTTGTTCCCGATTTTCTGGAAGATTTCTGGCAGCTTTATCGTTTTTTAGAAAAATGGCAGATAAAATGAAATTGGATAAATACATCTCTGGATTACTGAAAGGTGATGCTTTATCTGCAGCTCGCTTGATTTCAATGGTTGAAAATACCGATCGGAATGAAGAGATCATCAAAAGAATTTCTCCTTCTTTGGGGAATGCTTATGTAACTGGAATTACAGGTTCGCCTGGCGTAGGTAAGAGCACGTTAACTGATAAACTGGTACGCGAATTACGAAAACAA
Organism: Candidatus Cloacimonadota bacterium; assembly: GCA_021734245.1. Lineage (NCBI taxonomy): Bacteria > Pseudomonadati > Candidatus Cloacimonadota > Candidatus Cloacimonadota bacterium. The sequence continues at coordinate 18,426 of JAIPJH010000035.1, forward strand.
GATAAAAAAGTCGGCGTGATCGCTGTTGATCCGACCAGTCCATTTTCTGGTGGTGCAGTTCTGGGTGATAGGATTCGTTTGCAGAAATTATCGGAAGATGATGGAGTTTTTATTCGCAGTATGGCAACGCGTGGTCATCTGGGTGGAATCTCATCTGCTACTTCCGATGCCGTTAAAATTCTGGATGCCTTCGGTTGTGACTATATCTTTATCGAAACGGTCGGCGTTGGTCAGTCGGAAATTGAAGTTGTGAAAAATGTAGATACAACACTTCTGGTTTTAGTTCCGGGAATGGGTGACGAAATTCAGGCGATAAAAGCAGGTATCATGGAAATTGCTGACATTTTTGTGGTGAATAAAGCAGATAAAGACGGCGTAGAAAGGATCATGCTGGAAATCGAAATGCTGCAGAATCTGGGTGAAACGAAAGAGCGATTGGCTCCAATCTGTAAAGTAATTGCCAAAGATGATAAAGGAATTACAGGGCTTTTATCCGAAATTCAAAATCACAGAAAATATCTGGAAGAAAATAATCTTTTTGTAAAAAATCGGAAAAAGCGATTAGAACTTGAAATGAAACAGATCGTTCATGATAAGCTTCTGCAGAAAGCAGGCAGCGTTCTAAAAGAAAATTTTGATTTTAAACAGCTCATTGATGAGGTTTACGAAAATAAAACCGATGTTTATTCGGTGGTGAATGATTTCATTGGAAACGTTGTAAAATAAAACCGTGAAAAGATTTATAAGGCTTTTCTTACGATTGAATCTTTTCAAGGTTATTTAATACAAACCATTGCGAAGGTTTACAACCATTCACAAGGTTTGCAACCATTCACAAGGTTTGCAACCATTCACAAGGTTTGCAACCATTCACAAGATTTGCATTATTTCAACAATAAACACTTCCCGGCTGCTTTGGTCTCGTTTCCTACTTTCAATTTATAAAAATAAACTCCTGATGAAACAGGTTTATTGTTTTCATCATTTCCATTCCAGACGACAGAATAACTATTTGGTATGCCACATGCTTCGACAAGCTCAGCATGACTAAAAGATTTCACCTTCTGACCTTTTTGATTGTAAATAATAATTTCAACTTGTTCGTTTTGTTCGATGCTGAATTCTATTGTTGTGGATGGATTGAAAGGATTGGGATAATTGGAGAGTTGGATTTCTGGAGAAATGATTTCCTGTTCACTCGAAAAAGTGATATTTTCCAGATCTAGAACATGAATTCCATGATACTTATTCAGCGTGATCAGATAATCATTATAGAAAGTAAAACTGTTTGTAGAAATATTCCAGGGAAAACAGTTAAGCGGAATAGGGTTATCAGGATCGAAAACATCATAGATAAATATTTCATTCCATGAATTGTCTTGAAAAAAAAGAAAATCGTCAAATAAATACGGAGCAGAGAAGAATTTAGAGTCATCATGATTTCCTGATAAACAATCTAAGTAAATCGGATTTTCAGGATCAAAGACATCGATGATATGTATGCCTTCATTTTTTACTGAAAGATAAATGATATTATTTTTCTTCGCCAATGCAGTTGCATAGATTTTTGTGCCGAAATGTTGTATTAAAACAGGATTGCTGATGTCATTAATATCGACTATGACCAATCCGGATTCTTTAACAGCAAGATAAACATAATGGCCAATTGCTACGAGGTCAAAAGCAATATTATTTGTGTTACACTCACTTACTTTATAAGGCATTGCAGAATTGCTTACATTAACAATTTCTAGTCCAGAACCTGTTGCTATAAAAACATGTTGATTAAAATAATCGACTGCATAATTGATGGATCCCAAATCGATTTGAGATTCAATTATGGGATGAGTAGGATCAGTTAGACGTAAAATGTAAAGTTTATTACTTGTAACCAGATAGCAGGTGTCATTAATAATTTTCAAATCTTTTATCGAACCGGAAACTCCATAATAATTTGCAATACTTATCTGATTTATATCATTAAAATCTATAATCTGCAGATAGGAATTATTGTCGGCAACATAACCAAAATTATCTCTAATTTGCATGGATAATGCATAATGTGGTGTATCGACAGATGATATTTGCTCGGGGATAACAGGATCGCTGATATCATAAACTTCCAATCCAGTATATAAATCGGCGATATAAGCAATATTCTGGTTTACGATTGCGTACGAAGCACAAACAGGAGAATCTAATTTACCTAATTTATTTGGATAGAGAGGGTTACTTATATCCAAAACTTGCAAACCAGAATAACCTTCGGTAAGATACAATTTTTCATCTTTTATGGAAATTCCATTTGCGTATTGTGTATCGTAAACAGTTTCCAAGTTTATATCCAGAGGATTTTCAATATTATATATTTCCAAGCCAAAAGAACCTGCTGCAAAATAGGCAAAAGAACCATCGATCTTCATGTCATTAATTTGTTCAATAGAATTACTATATAAAGTGTTTATTAAAGTCGGATTGCCGGGATTGCTTACATCGAAAACTTGAACATTTCCCAGAAAATTGGAAACAAAAACCAAGGTATCGGAAACTGCAACATGATTTGCATTGGAAGTATTATAACTACTTAACAACATCGGTGAATTTGGATTACTCACATCAATTATTTGTAAACCGGAATGTCTGTCTGCAATATACACAACTGAATTACTTATAGCTATTGATAATGCACAATCCGGTGTATCTATTGAACCAATGACCTGTGGTAAGTGTGGATTCGAAACATCCAAAACTAAAAGCCCATCAGATCTGTTTGCTATATAAGCGATGTCTCCAGCTATTTCAATTTCACGACAAGAATCGAGAATTTCTAAACAACCGACGTAGATTGGATTAGTATGTACGTCGATATCGATAATGTGAATTCCTGCATCATCTGGAATTAATAGTGTATTATCTTTCAAAGCCATATCCAAACCCCAATATGGTCCATCGCAATGACCAATTTTGTGAAATGTTGCATTCATTGTAGAACAAAAAACAAATAAATAAATGAGTATTAAAAATTTTTCTGATTTCATAATTTTCTCCCAAAAGCAACTCTTCAATCTTTTTCAAATTTCCAAAATTATTTACTTAACAATTTGGGAGAAGATAATATTATCTGTCAATCAGTTAAGTTGCACGAACAAGATTTTCACAAAGATTGAAATTGATATTATTAAGCAAAATATTAATAAAATTGATTTTTTGATTGACATATTTAATTAACAAAAAATATTCGCCCATATAAATGGAGGTTGAAATGAATAAAAGATTAAAACAATGTCCCGTGTGCAATTCCAACCTGGATATCGTGGAATATCACTGTTCAAATTGTGATACTCACATAAAGGGCAGGTTTGGAGTTGGTGAATTTGGAGTTTTAACTGCTACCCAGCAGGAATTCGTTAAAACGTTTATTTGTTGCCAGGGAAATATCAAGGAAGTTGAGAAAGTTCTCAAGATTTCCTATCCTACGGTAAAAAACAGATTAGCGGAAGTAACTTCAATTTTGTGCGATAAAAAGAAACAAACAAAACCAGTGATTTCAGATGACATTCTGAAAGAGATCGATAGTGGTAAAATGACAGTGGAAGAAGCAATTGCTGCTATCAAGGCAAGGAGGTAAAAAATGCCAGTTATGAATTCAACGACTAAAATCGATGTAAAACCCGATCCCAAAATAAATCTGGAAACCGAAAACTTTGCAGTCAAAGTAATTGGCTGGGAAGAAAATCTGATTCAAATGGATATGGAGTTGGAATATCACTCACCTTCCAACGAAGAATTGACAATTGAAGATATTGTGAATATAGATTCAAATGAAGAAGATAATTCTGTAACTATTAAGATCAAAGATTCCAAAATACGAATAAGTAAAAAAACTAAGATCAAGCTGCATGTTCCGCATGTGTGTACTTTGAGTGCGAAAACTGAGAACGGTTCACTCAAAGTAAGAAATATTCAGGGAGAAAATAAACTCCAAAGTGAAAATGGTTCTATCAAGTTAGATCATGTGAATGGCAAATTGGAATGCCAATCGGAAAATGGAACAATAATTTTAGAATCTTGTAATGGTGATTTTTCTTTGATCACAGAAAATGGTTCAGTTCGCGCTGTCGAGAGTGAAGGTCCTTTTAAAATTCAAACTGAAAATGGCTCGATAAAATTGAAGAAGTGTATCGGAAGCTTAACCAGTGAAACTGAAAACGGCGCTGTCCGCATCCTGCAATCAGGCTTTGAAAGCGCAGAAGTATCTGCTATAAATGGTAGTATTATGTATGAATTCTTACCTATTGAAAAGGGACAGTTTAGTTTCCAGAATAATAATGGAAAGATTCAACTTCTAATTCCGGAAGAGTTGGAGTATAAAATCCAAGCTATGAATAAAATGGGAAGATTCCACATTAGTTTACCTGGAGATTATGAACGTGTTCAAAATGGAAACAAACATCAGCTTGAGCTAAACAAAGGTGCAGGAAATGTAAAGATTATTGCCCAGAATCATTTTGGCAGCATCAACCTGCTGAATCAATCGGGAAAGAAATTTGATTTTGATACAGAAGATTTCACCAAAATTTTTGATACGGTTATCGACCGACTTCCTGAAGATATTGAAATCGATACCGAGAAAATTAAATTAAAATTGGAAAAGGCAAAGGAAAAGCTTAACAACATCAAGCTTCCCGATCCTGATAAAATTCAAAAACATATTGATAAAGCTATGAAGGATGTGAACAAAGAAATCCGTAAAGTAAAGATCGATCTCAATCTGGATGATTTGAAGGAAAAAGCAAATGAAGCAATTACGACAGTAGTGAGCAACGTTAAAGATAAACTGAAAGATGAAGAACTTACAGATTCGGAACAGCGAGAATCGAACAAGAGAAGTAACCGAAAAATATTGGAAATGCTGCAGGAAGGAAAAATCAGCGTGGATGAAGCAGAACGACTTATCAAGGCGATGGAAGAATAGGAGCAGATGATGGATGAGAAAAGAAAAATACTAGAGATGGTAGCCGAAGAAAAAATTTCGGCAGAGGAAGCAGCGAAGCTTTTGGAAGCTTTAAATCCAGCTCCTGCGAAACCTGCTACAAAAGGTAAAAAGTTAATTTTCCAGATCATTCAGGAAGGCATTGAAAAACCAAAAGTTAATATCGCGATTCCTTTGAAGTTAGCAAAATTCGGAATGAGTTTTATTCCAAAAAATGGAAAACTGGATACTAATATCAGCGGAACCAATATTGATCTTTCCAGTATAAATTGGAAAGAAATAATGGAAATGGCAGCTTCCGGTGAAATGGGAGAATTATTATACATGGAAGTGGAAGATGAAGGAAAAACTGTGATCATCAGAGTTGTAGTGGAATAAAAATCATTATCACCTGTAATGAGCAGCCCAGGAAAACGTTCCACAAAAGCTCCTGGAAACGGGAGCTTTTTTATATTCAGTAAAACTTCAAAATGAAAAAACCTCGGTCGAAACCGAGGTTATTATGGCTCCTGAAGAGGGATTTGAACCCCCGACCTAGTGGTTAACAGCCAATTTTCAATTATGGTTAAGTGTCTAAATATTAGATATTTAAAGTAATTGAAAATCGATGTATGCAACAAATATGCAACGTTTTTTTTACTTTTTATTGCGCTGGGTCCTAGTGGCGACAGCCACTTTTCACTAGAAAAATGAATCAATATTTCTGCCAATAAAAGTCACTTGCAGAGGATTTGATTCAAATCAGTTTTTAAGCTTTTCATTTTATCTTTTAGCCCTTCTCCAGTATACAGAACTTATACACATTTATCAATATTAAAGAGTTAACATACAAACCAAGTGAATCTGACATCATATATTATCTATAGTATGAACAAAATAATTGACAATCTCCAGCAAGTATTAAAAATTGTACTTAGTGGAGGTGTGATGATAAAGACTCATATGCAATTAATTCAGGAACTAGATGAATATAGTTCACCAAAAGCAAAGATAACCAGGATGATCAAAAATAATGAGATCATTCAATTGAAGAGGGGGATTTTCCTGGATAAGGATGACAGGAATTATTCTCTTTTCAGCCTTTCTTCATTGATCTATGGTCCTTCCTATGTTTCTTTCCAGAGTGCCATGTCCCATTATGGGCTTATACCTGAACGGACACCTTCTGTAACATGTGCTTCTTTTAGTAAGAATAAAAACAAATCTATTGAAACATCTATAGGGAATTTTTATTATTTTTATATTCCAACTAAAGTATATCCTTATGATACTATGATAAGAGAAGAAAATAACCAGAATTACATTATTGCCAGCCCTGAAAAGTCACTTTCTGATATGCTTTATAAAGTTAGAGATATTGATAATATTAATCAGATTGAAGGATTGTTGCTTGAAGACTGGCGAATTGAAATTGAAGATTTGAAGAATTTGAATCCTGTTTCTTTAAATTTTCTGCTGCCTTTATATGAGCGAAAGATCTGCAATCTATTTTTGGATTGGCTGAAGAGGAATATTTATGCATAGTGCAATAGAATCAATGTTCAAAAAGTATAATCCAAAAAGTATTCAGGAAAACAAACGTGTTCTACACGAAATAATCCAGGAAATCGCTTTACTGGGTTTGTCCCGTTCTGGATTCTTCAGTAAAGCAGCTTTTTATGGGGGGACTGCATTACGCATCTTTCATGGACTTGACCGATTTTCAGAAGATCTCGATTTCAGTTTGTTAATACCGGATCAGAATTTCAAACTGAAGAATTATACTAAGTATGTACAGGATGAACTGGGTGCCTATGGTTTGAATATGAAAGTTGAAGAAAAAGACAAGAAGGCTGATACAGCAGTGAAATCAGCATTTATTAAAGGCGGTACTATAATTAATCTTATGGAGATCGAGTCGATTTCTATTCCAGTTAAAGGAATTAATGCAAATGAAAAGATCAAGATCAAACTGGAAGTTGATACAAATCCACCTCCAGGTGCAGAATATGAAGTTAAATTTCAACTTGAACCAGTACCTTACTCTGTAAGAATTTATTCATTGTCATCTCTTTTTGCCGGAAAAGTTCATGCTGTCCTTTGCCGAGGATGGAGAAGTCGTGTCAAAGGAAGAGATTTTTACGATTATATCTGGTATCTTTCAAAAAATGTTGAATTAGATATTCATCACCTCTCATATCGAATGAAACAAAGTGGACATTTAGAAACCGATGAAGAATTGACTGAAACTAAGTTGAGAAATAAACTTACAGAAAAATTTTCAAAAATTGATTTTGACCAAGCTAAAAATGATGTACTTCCTTTTGTGAAGGATCCTCGAAAGTTAGAATTATGGTCTGAGGATTTTTTCAAAAATATTACAAACGATAAATTAGTTGTACCAAAAGGTAATGATCATGTTAAATAAAATAAAAATTTACAAATCAGTTAACAGGTTGGATTCAAATTCAGCAATGTAACCTTCCTGTAACCAAAATGTAACCGTATAAGTAATAGTTTTGTAAACAGTTACATTATCTGGTTACAAAAACAGCAGTTTCAAAATGATTGATTTGAACGCAATTAACCAACATTTACCATTCTATTTGACTATTGTGGTGGAAACGATAGTTATTTTTAAGCCTTATTTTTTAGCACACTCAATTAAAAAAATGTCTTAAAATACAAATTTTATTACATTTTCTACCTTGCCATGATCCCCAAAATGCAATGCAGATAACAGGCAAAATCTCCAATCTCCTTCCTGTCTGTGCCCAATTTCTTCCTCCAGGAATTATCTTCGCCATTTTTCAGCATATTTCTGCTCAGAATATTGCAGCAGTCAATAAATACATTGTGAGCAGATGTTCGGCTTGATTCTTTTTCCATTTTTTCTTTGACTGAAAGCAGATAATAATCTGTGCGAATTCTGGAATAACGAATTGCATATTCTATTAGGTCATCAAGCAGATGCTGAAGTTTCGTGTCTTTGATTTCATTGTAAATTTGATTGGCTAATCCAATATTCAAAATTTCCTCCATCCAATAAAACACATTCAAATGAGTAATCTTATAATCTATATTTATAGCAAACTTTTCCTTTACAGAATCAGTCAATCAAAAATTTTGTGCACATAACTCGAATATGAAACGATAATCTCTTACTTAGAGTTGAAGGAGAAATTGAGCTAAGAAAAGCTTTTATACCACTTAAAAACGAATGCCCAAGGGTATTGCGTTCAAAAACAGGAGGTATAGAAGTGGAAAAGCGAATTTCACAAGTGGCTGAATTAGTAAGAATTAAACCAGAAGAAATGATCAATTGGGACAATCTCTATTCGATGAGGATGAACTGGGAAGTGTATGGTTTCCTGATGAGTCTTACTTTCTTTCACAACCAACACTGCGAAGAAAATATCATCGATATGGAAAAACTTAGCATGAACTGGAAACTGGAAGAAAGTCCCAGAGAAGATCTTTCATTAAGAGCTTTAAGAGTGTGTCAGAGAGCAAAAATTGAAACGATGCACGATCTTGTTAATTATCCCAGTATCGAGCTTTTCAAGATCAAATCGTGTGGACTTGCAACCATCAGAGATTTAAAAAAGTACATCATGAAAGCAATTCAAGTTATTGGATATGTACGGATTCCCGGATTGAAAGGTAGAAGGTCTCTAAAGGTCGTAAATGATGAACTTTTTACTGATTTTTCGGAAAATACTCGCAAAGACATTAAAGAGTGGCTAGGAGATGATGTAGCTTAATCTGATATTTTCCCCTGATTTAAATCCAAATCAGGGGGAAATCAGTGATGATTTTTTTTAACTAATAGCTAAAGGAGAAATTGAGCTAAGAGAAACTTTTTTACCTGCCGAAAAAACTAATGCCCTAAGGAGCATTACGTTCATTACAAGGAGGTAAAAAGTGGACAAAAGAACCGAGAATGTGATCGAGGTGGTCAGACTCAAGCCAGGTGATTTGATCGATTGGGATAAGTTGTACCACAGATGGGATCGGGAAGTTTACGATCTACTATCCAGCTTGATTTTTTTCAATAATCAGTATTGCGAAGAAAACAAAATTGATCTGGATAGACATTACTTGAATTATGATTTTAAAGAAGAAAGTTTTTCACCAAGAGCAACTTCAGTTTGTAAAATTGCAAAAATAGCAACATTTCAGGATCTGGTTAATTACCCAAGTACAGAACTGATCAAGATTAGGTTATGTGGACCTAAAACTATCCAGGAATTTAAAGACTACATAATTAACGCATTCCAAGTGTGGAATTATGTTTTTATACCTGGCTTGCCGGAAGCTAACGCACCAAGAATCATTAACATCAAACGTTTCTACGAGTTCAAGAAAAAGCAGAGACAAGATATTGAAGATCATTTCAGAAAGTAGTTAATCTAATCATTAAACTAAAAATCCCCCGAATTTCGTTTGAAATTTGGGGGATATTTTTGTCTGTAAATTTATAAATAGTTATTCATAAAAAATCAATTAATCAATGAATATAAGTTTACCAATGACCAACGATTAATTTACCAATGACTAACACTTTCGTTCTCAACTCCAGTTTCACTTTATTCTTTTCTGTCTCGATGTAGTTTTACGAAGGCGGATGAAGTCGAGTCCGAAATCTGACTTAAATCAGCCACAGGATGTAAGAATCTTCAATCAATTAATCCAACTAACAGCTCACAACCAAAAACTCATAACTTAAAAAGAATCCCTATGAGATCTCAAGGACAATAAAATATCTTATCTAAGAAGAAAAATATTTTTTTAAAAAAACTTTGACAACAAAATCCCTAAAGTTGAAATCTGCAAAGTTGTAAAAATTAAATCGAATTGAATCGGTATTATTGGAAATTGAAGCGGAGCTACATAATTAAAATCGATTTAAAGTTATTTCTATATTTCAATTTTATTGAGGGAAAGATGAAAAGGGGATTTTTTTTTATTAGTCTACTTATCCTTATTTGTTTTTTTTGTAATAGTTGTAGCGAACAAAAAACTACAGAAGTTACAGTTCAAGACAATAATCAAGATGAAGTTTATTCAATAGGTCCTCAATCTGGTCTTCTGGGAAATGTTGATTTGTTGCTTATACCGGAAACACTTCAAGGTTCTGCCATAGTAATAATAAATGGTCCTGGAAGTGCTATTGGTTACGATTTTCGCAATCTGGATAATTCGTCTATCATTTATTTTGGTGACAGTTACATTGCAGCTGGAGGAAACTCTCTACAGTCTGGGACCTTGATTCCGCTAAATGAATGGGTAAAAATTCGCCTTGTTATATATGAATCCGGATTGGCAGGTTGGGTAGTTACTTTTCTACAATATCTCGGATTGGATTTTTTTGACAGTGTGGAAGATTACATGATAGATGAAGTATTTGAAATAGAGGTTATATTAGAATCAGGACCGGATAAAATAAATGTGATATGGAGTGATTGGAAAAGAAAATTAAAAGAAATAAAATGAAGTAAATATATTTATATATATAAATATTTGTTAAGCACAATTTGTAGTAATAACTATTAATTAATGATTGGGAGGGAACATGCCAGAGAATAATGATACAAAAAAAGAAAAAAATGATAGATTAATACAGAAATTAACAGATATAATAGCAAACGCTGGCTTAGCATTATTTTCTTTATATAAGTTCGAAGGAGCCGTTTGGACTGATTCAAAAAATATCGACGAAGGACTGATAATGTCTTCTGAAGGTGTTTCTACTTTTTTCAGCACCTTAAAGTTTATCAAGAAATCAAAGTTTAACAAGTTATTTATAAATATGATTGATCAAGGGCTCTTTTTAGTTTTAAATGGGTAAATAGCATTTATTGATCAACCTGAAATCAAGTTTTCCGAGTAAAAGGAAGATAATAGTTTTAAAACAATCAAAAGTTTTAAATCCTCTTGCCTTTGCTTTAGCAGCCTGAA
>JAIPJH010000036.1 GCA_021734245.1 Candidatus Cloacimonadota bacterium
CTACGGTTTTCGTTTCTTGAGGACTCCCTGAAAATGTTACTTTTTTACCTTTTTACATCGGTTCGATTTATCGAACCGAAAAATTTGAAATTTTATGGATGCTAAGATCATTAACGACTATTATGATTTTCTGAAATGGATTTTGCTGAAAATAGCAAAATTTCCCAGAAATTTCAGATATACTTTCGGAGAAAGATTAGAGAATTTGCTTCTTTATATCATGGAGTTGCTTATTGAAGCAAAATATACTAAAGAACGCAGATCATTGCTCCAGAAAGCAAATCTGCAATTGGAAATATTGAGGCATTACATTCGTTTAAGCTATGATATAAAATTGGTTACAGATAAAGAATATGAATTCACCTCCAAACGAATAATTTTGATTGGAAATCAATTGGGCGGTTGGTTGAAAGGACAGAACAATAATGCCTAAACGCATCGGTTACATTTATCAGGAAATCTATAGTTGGAAGAATCTTGTAACTGCTTTCAAGAAGGCTCGAAAAAGTAAAAGAAGCAAAGAGGAAGTAGCGGATTTTGAATATAATCTTGAGAATAATTTATTAAATATTCAAGAGTCGCTATTGCAGAATAATTTCAGCTTTTCCGGATATAAACATTTCATAATAAAGGAACCAAAAGAACGGTTGATTTCTTGTGCGCCCTTCAAAGATAGGGTAGTTCATCATGCCATCTGCAACATTTTAGAACCTATTCTTGATAAATCCATGATTGCGGACACATTTGCCTGCCGCAGAGGTAAAGGTCTCCATCATGCTGTGAGAAGAGCATTCTGGATGTATCAGCAATGTGAGTATGTATATAAATTCGATATTCAGAAATACTTCTATACTATAGATCATGAGATCCTTTTAAATAAATTGCAGCGCAAGATCAAAGATTCCCAACTAATGAATTTGCTGAAAAGTTTATTGGAAACCTACAAATCAAGTTCCGATTACTATCTTCCTTTTGAAGACGATAATATTTTTGATTATGGTAGAAGCAGGGGATTACCCATCGGGAATTTGACCAGCCAGCTTTTTGCGAATTATTATTTGTCGGAATTCGATCATTTCTGCAAAGAACGTCTCCATCAGAAGTTTTACATCAGGTATATGGATGATATTCTTATTTTCGGTGATGATAAGGAGATTCTATATAGAATTAAGAAAGAAATTGAAGCATTTTTATCAGAGATCCGACTTCATGTTCATCCACATAAAAACGCAATTTCAAAGACAAAACATGGTGTAAATTTTCTTGGTTTCCGATATAACAATAACGCTATCAAATTGCAAAATAGAAATTTAATTCGCTTCAAACGAAAACTTCGTGCTTTTTCATCCAGAGAAATTTCAATAAATGATATTATTCTCAGCTTCAATGGTCATCTTGGTTACTTCAATTCGGGTCATTGTAATAAGATAGTAGAACAGATTCTAACCGAATATCAATTTTCGGATGGAAGAAAGAATTATAGGTTAGCAATATGAAGGGTGTCGAACAGAAACAGAGCCAAATTTTGCGTGGCGGTTCCTGGAACAACAATGACAACAACTGCCGGGTGGCAAATCGCAACAACAACAATCCCGACAACAGCAACAACAACAACGGTTTTCGTTTCTTGAATACTACCAGATGCCAGATTTTGTATTTCTTTCGATTTACAGAGCGTGCAATAATGGGAGTCCAGTTTGATGTCCGGTGTTAGTAATAACCGAAGTAATATTGCCTGGTTAGTAGGTGAATTCTCGAAAGCCGGAGGATTAATTTTGGTTTCAAATAGCCTGGGCGTTCACGCCCAGGAATTGGGATGAAACCCCAAAAGAAAACGCCGTTCACGGCGTTTGAGAATGGTAACGCCGACAACGGCGTGAGGGATTTGTTTTGTTCGTTCATTCGATCCTATGCGTAAACGCATAGGCTATTGAGGCGCAGGCTATTGATAATGTGATAAATATTTGGGGAATAATCAAATAGCCCAGCCGTTTTTAACCTATGGAATTCCGCAGGACTATTCCATCGGGTCACGCCCAGGAATGATGAATTCATTCCAAAAAAATAGCCCAGCCGTTTACGACTGGGAAAAATGACGTCCAACCCAAAAATACGCCGTTCACGGCGTTTAGGAAATGAAGTAATCAAGAATCATTTCCTCAATATATTCCCATTCTTCAAATTTGCTTCAAGATCAATTTCCATATCCTTATCAATGATGATGTTACCTTCTTTTATTGTTACCTGAAAATTTGTCTTTGAATCATTTGAAATGCCAATTGTGATGCTTTGAACAATTTCCGAAAAATATCCGCTTTCCCGCTGCCTTAGAATAAGTAAGTTTTCTTCCTGCTTCAGCTTTGTTTTCAATTTACTCCAGGGAAATCCATGCCCGGTAGCAGATAAAACAATCTTGTTTTCATTCGATTCAATCAATCCAACTTCACCTCTATGAACTGCAACTTTAATTGTATCATAATTCTTGAACTGTTCTAATTGAAACGTTTTTGAATATGAATATGGTGATGCCATTAAAATTAATAATATCAATGCAATAACTGCCAAGCCGATGATCGAGACTATTATTACTTTCTGCCTGGAAGCAGGTTCTTTTTGGTGAATAAAAAAGAGTCTTTTATCCAATTTTAAAAGATAATAAAATCCCGCTGAAACGAGATAAACAATTCCACCAGCCCAGATCACGTCGCTGGCAAAATGCCCGCCTTGAATAATACGGGCAAATCCGATCAAACCTCCTGAAGTTATTCCTGAAACAAGGAAAGAATATGCCGTTGCCTTTTTCTTTTTCCTCAGCACGAAAAATGGTGCAATCAAATAAAATCCCATCGAAGCATGGCCGCAGGGAAATGATTTTCCCGAGCTGTTCAGATCGATCTGCAAGGGTTTTTCATATTGATAATTGCCATCGAATTCTACGATATTGCGCGGTCTTGGTCTGCCCCAGTTATCTTTTAGAATAGAATTTATCAAAAGTCCCGGTCCGATTGCCATGATCAACACAAAATACAAAAATATCTTTCTGTATTTGACTAACGATTTTTTCCAAAAACTCATTCCCAATAGCACCAGACTTCCTACCGATAAAACAAGTGCAGGTAAATTGCCGTAATGATATAAAAATTTCCAGGGAAAAGAATCCTTTAAAAACCAACCGTAGTCTGATCGGTAAAAAAGCTTTTGAAACTCAATATCGAACGGAAATATCCAGAAGAGAACCGTGGAAGCAAACAGGATAACAAATGGAATTATGAAATCTGCAGCCATATAATTTATATTTTTCATGCTTTGCGTTTATCTGGAAGATCAAAATAAAGGCAAGCAAAATTTATTTTAGGGAACTCTCAAAAATCAGCATAAAAAAAACTTGTCAATATAACCAGCTTTAGAAATCTGAAAAAGTGATTTGGGTAAGAGCTCAAAAAAATGTGGTGTTAAGATATATTTAACACGAGTTGTGAGAAGTGATAATAAACAAAGTGTGGTGAAGTGAAAAAATGAAAAACAGATGTTTAGTGGTAACTGGTGGCGGTGATTGTCCGGGCTTGAATGCTGTAATCCGGGCGATCGTGAAAAGAGCATCTTTGGAAAAAGATTGGGAAATTATCGGCAGCATCAATGCTTTCAACGGCGTTTTGCTCGATCCGATGGAAATTATAGATTTAGACCTTAAAACCGTAGCAGGAATTCATGTTCGCGGTGGAACAATAATTGGAACGACAAATAAAGGCGGCCCATTTGAATGGCCTGTAAAGCAGGAAGATGGTTCCTACCAAACGGTTGATCGCTCTGCAGAAATGTTGAGAAAACTGGAATTCCTGAATATTAAAGCGATTATCAATATTGGCGGTGATGGTTCACAGCGGATTTCGCAAAGATTGTATGATATGGGCTGCAATATTATCGGTGTTCCCAAAACGATCGATAATGACCTGGGAGCTACCGATACGACTTTTGGATTTCCCACTGCCGTGGAAATTGCTACAGAAGCTCTGGACAAGCTTGTTACTACAGCAGCCAGCCACAATCGCATTCTGATAATGGAAGTAATGGGACGAGCTGCCGGCTGGATCGCTCTTCATTCGGCTGTAGCTGGCGGAGCCGAAGTCTGTCTTATTCCAGAAATTCCTTATGACGTTGAAATAATCAAAGAACATATCGAAAAGCGGATCGTGAATGGCAGAGGATTTGTGAATATTGTGATTGCCGAAGGTGCTAAACCAATCGACGGCAAAATGCTTTATCATGAGACTGAAGATAAAATTGGCACTTTTCGTCTGGGTGGAGCCGGTATCAGATTGAAACATGAACTAAAAGAAGCCGGTGTGGAAACCGATATTCGGGTAACCAATCTTGGTCATACTCAGCGCGGTGGAAAACCGATAGCCTACGATAGAATACTGGCTACCCAATTTGGTGTGAAAGCTTTTGAAATGGTTCTGGAAAAAGAATTTGGAAAAATGGTAGCAATCCAAAATGAAGAGATTATAGCAGTACCAATCTGTGATGCAATAGAAAAATATAATTTTGTAGAGATAGACTCCGATCTTATGCACACAGCAAGGAAATCTGGCATTAGTTTTGGAGAGCCTGACCAGGAGAATCCATAATAAACATGTTTACTTACAGGAGAGTTAATGGCAAAAGATAAAGTAGGAATTTTAACAGCTGGTGGTTTGGCTCCATGTCTGTCATCTTCCATCGGTAGATTGATAAAAAAATATTCGCAATTTGTTCCGGATGTAGATATTGTTGGTTATCTTAATGGTTATAAAGGTTTACTGCTGGGAAAATCGATCACAATTCCACAAAATGTTCGACATTCTGCAGAACTTCTATATTCTTTTGGAGGAAGCGTTCTGGGGAATAGCCGCGTAAAACTTACAAATGTAGAAGATTGCGTTAAAAAGGGTTACGTGAAGAAAGGTGAGAATCCACTTCAAATAGCTGCTGATCGACTTACTAAAGATGGAATTACGATTTTACATACCATCGGAGGAGATGATACCAATACTGCTGCTGCAGAATTAGCGCGCTATCTTTCTTTGAATGGATATAATTTAACAGTTGTGGGAATTCCCAAAACTGTAGATAACGATGTAGAACCGATCCATCAAACTTTAGGAGCCTGGACAGCTGTTGAACAGGGAGCAATTTTCTTTGAAAACGTGGCAAATGAAAATACTACCAGTTCACGCCAACTCATCATTCATGAAGTAATGGGAAGAAATTGTGGCTGGCTTACAGCTGCAACTGCATATGAATACCGCAAAAGACTTGATAAGAAAGCTTTTTTACCAGATGTTCTTCTCGCCAAAGAAAAATGGGATATCGATGCAGTTTATATTCCCGAAATGAATTTGGATATGAGAGCAGAAGTTGATCGATTATCCAAGCTTATGGATGAAAAAGATTGTGTAAATATTTTCCTGAGCGAAGGAGCTGGAGTAGAAACGATAGTAGCAGAAAAAGAATCGCAGGGAGAAGAGGTTCAGCGTGATGCTTTTGGGCATGTGCGTTTGGATGAATTAAATCCTGGAGAATGGTTTGCCAAGAGGTTCAGCAAAATGTTGAATGCTGAAAAAACTCTGGTTCAAAAAAGCGGATATTTTGCCAGATCTGCCTCACCAAACGATAAAGATCTGGAACTTATAATGCAATCTGCCGATAAAGCTGTAGAAGCCGCTTTAAACGGACAGAGTGGAGTTGTAGGTCTGGATGAAGATGAAAATAACGAAATGCGAGTTATAAACTTTTCCCGAATAAAAGGTGGTAAACCATTTGATATCAAGCAAAAATGGTTTGAACAAATGTTAACAGAAATCGGACAATTAAGATAGAAAAGAGGTGCAAAATGAAAATAAAATTTAGAGACGTTAGTTCAGGAATCGTAGAAGCAAGAGCAATTATTGAAATGGTTCCCGGCATTTTTATCAATGAAGTAACAATCCTGAAAAAAGATGGTGAGATCATCGTAGAACTTCCACAGAAAAGTTTTCGCGGAAAGGACGATAGAATGCACTACTTGAACATTCTAACTTTCGAAAGTGAAAATCGCGAAACACTTTGGAAAATGGAAGTAAAAGAAGAATATCTGAATTGGCGCAAAACAAACAAAAAAGTACTGGTATATGAGTCGTAAATTCATCATCGTGTTTGCTGAACTTAATGAATAATAGTCGTGACAGAGTTTTTCTGATCGGCGTTCTTTGGGGTTCCGAAGACAAGGAACATTTCGAAGAAACCATGGATGAACTCAAGCATCTTGCAGATACAGCAGAAACAGAAGTCGTAGAAGTTTTTATTCAATCGTTAAAACGTCCAAATACTTCCACATATATTGGCAAAGGAAAACTTAAAGAAATTGCCAATGCTGCCAATTCTAAAAGTGTTCGAACCTTAATCTTCAACAATAATCTTTCTCCTTCACAATCTCGCAATATTTCTGATGCGACCCGATGTAATGTAGTAGATCGCACAGAACTTATCCTGGATATTTTTGCCAAACATGCCAGAACCAGACAAGCAAAACTGCAGGTAGAACTTGCTCAATTGGAATATGCTTATACCAAACTTAAGCGAATGTGGAAACATCTTTCCCGCATTCAGGGAGGAATTGGTTTTCGTGGTCCTGGTGAAACACAGATCGAGGTGGATAGACGCGAGATAAGAAAGAAAACACAGATCCTGAAAAAGAAGATAGATCATATTGAAAGCACTTCCAAAACTAAAAGAAAAAGAAGAAAAAATATTACTTCAATAGCTTTGGTAGGTTACACAAACGCCGGTAAATCAACTCTTTTCAATAAACTGGCAAATGAAAAGCGTTACGTTGCCGATCAGCTTTTTGCAACTTTGGATGCCAAGACCAGGTCTATCTATCTGGAAAGTGGTGAAAAAGTAGTGATCACAGATACGATTGGTTTTATTCGGCAATTACCGCACAAACTGGTAAATTCTTTTCACACTACTTTGATGGAAGTTATAGAAGCCGACCTTCTTCTGCATGTGGTTGATGTTACACATCCCAGTGTAACCGAACTGATCAATTCTGTTCATTCTGTTTTGGAAGAGATAAACAGCCATGAAAACGATATTCTACTGATATTCAATAAGATAGATAAAGCTGGAGGAAATCATTTTAAATTCGTTAAGAAGCATTTAGTGAATGAATTCCCAGACAGTGTCTTTATTTCTGCTAAAACCGGCGAAGGAATGAATATACTTTTCAAAAAAATAGAAGAATTCCTGAAAAAAAGTAAAAATTCTATTAAATTGGAAATACCTTCCGAAATGAAAAACTTAATCTCGTTTATTTATGGGAATGCCGATGTTCTGGAAGATAAATATATTCCCGAAAAACACTTGAATGTGTTGGTAGTAAAAATTCCTCGACAATTATTACCAAATATTAAAAAGCAAATTGAAGAATTTAAATTAAAAAAATATATTGAAAGTTGAAAAATGGAAGTTGATAGAATTTCTTCTACAGATATCATCTTTGATGATTTGCTGAACTTAATCTTAAATTCCACAATTCATAAGCAATTAAATAAAACATGGACATGAAATACTTATATTTCAAAAATTGAACTAATTAAAAATTTAAAAAAAATAAAGGAGTCAGAAAAATGATTAGTGATTTGAATGAAGTATTGTCACTAAGCGTGAAGGGGATGAAAAAATCGGCCATTCGTGAGCTATTAAAACTTACGAAAGATCCCGATATCATCTCGTTTGCCGGAGGTTTGCCAGCACCGGAAACCTTTCCCAAGGAAGTCTTGATAGACATTGTAAAGGAAGTTATCGAAGAAGATGGCAGCCATGCCTTGCAATACGGCACCACCGAAGGTGATGACAGGCTGAGAGAATTGATCGCCGAAAATTACAACCAGGAAGGTTTCAACATTACCAAGGATGATATTCTTATTACCACTGCCTCGCAGCAGGGTCTGGATCTTCTGGCAAAAGTATTTATCAATCGCGGTGATAAAGTTCTGGTTGGTCTTCCTTCTTATCTTGGCGGATTGGGAGCTTTCAATGCTTACGGTGCACAAATGGTTGGAGTCAAATTTGATGAACATGGAATGTGCCCCAAGAAATTGGAAGAAAAAATAATTGAACTAAAGAAAAACGGTGAAAAACCAAAGTTTATCTACGTAATTCCAGATTTTCAAAATCCGGCTGGTGTAACTTTACCGGAATCACGCAGAAAGGAGATCATCGAAATTGCTTATAAATACGATATTTTGATCGTGGAAGACAGCCCCTATAAACAAATCAGGTTCGAAGGTGAAGATCAAGCCAGTTTATTTGCCCTGGATGGAACAGGACACGTTATAAATCTGGGAACGTTTTCCAAGATTTTTGTTCCCGGTTTCAGGATCGGCTGGGTGATCGCACATCGAGATGTTCTGGATAAATTCATCATGGCAAAACAAAGTACCGACCTTTGCACCAGTCCGTTTGTGCAAAAGATCGCTGCCAAATACATTGAAAAAGGATACTTCAAGGAAAATCTTAAAAAGACCATTCAGAATTACAAAGAAAAGAAAGAAATTATGATGGCGGCTTTTGAAAAATATATGCCGGAAGGCGTTACCTGGACCAAACCCGAAGGCGGTTTATTCCTGTTTGTTACCTTACCGGAATATATGGATACCGAAAAGCTATTCTTGAAAGCAGTTGAACAGAAAGTGGCTTTTGTTATTGGTTCTGTGTTCCATTGCGATGGCAGTGGCAAAAACACGATGCGCATCAATTTCTCTTACGTGGATAAAGAAAAGAATCTGGAAGGCGTGAAAAGGCTGGCAAAAGTTATCAAAGCCGAAATGAAATAAATGTTTTGTTAAGTTGAGATCGGAGAAGTCATTTTGGCTTCTCCTTTTTCTTAATGAGGAACTGTATGAAGGATGGAGGACTGAGGGGTTGATGAAAAAATACAATATAGCTATTGTAGGTGCTACAGGAGTGGTGGGCCGAGAAACAATAAAAATCCTGGAAGAACGAGATTTTCCTGTGGGAAATCTCAAACTGCTTGCATCCAGAAATTCGATCGGAAAAGTCCTTAACTTTCATGGTCGTGAAATAGAAGTTGAGGAACTTTCCAGAAAGAGTTTCGAAAACATTGATCTTGCTTTTTTCAGTGCGGGTGGAAATATCAGCAAAAAATACGTTCCCAAAGCTGTAGAAGCAGGAGCTGTGGCAATCGATAAAAGCAGTGTTTTCCGCATGGATAATCATGTTCCATTGGTGGTGCCGGAAGTAAATCCGCGCGATGTTTTCAAACATCAGGGAATTATTGCCAATCCAAACTGTTCCACGATTCAGCTTGTGGTAGCTCTGAAGCCTATTTACGATCTGGTTGGAATAAAACGTCTCATCATCAGCACCTATCAGTCGGTTTCCGGTTCAGGAAAGCTGGCGGTTCAGGAATTGGAACAGCAATCCGCAGAATACCTGAAAAAAGAAAAGATGACTCGTAAAGTTTATCCGCATCAGATTGCCTTCAATGTGCTTCCTCATATCGATGTTTTTGAAGATAACGAATTTACCAGAGAAGAAATGAAGATGATCCATGAAACAAAGAAAATCCTGAATGATGATACTTTGAAAATAACGGCAACAACAGCTCGTGTGCCAGTTTTTATCGGGCATGCCGAATCTGTATATCTGGAAACGGAAAAGAAGATCGATATTAATAAACTAAAATTGACCTACCTTAAATCTGAAGGCATCAAGCTGGTGGATGATACAGAAAATGCCAAGTATCCTCTTCCGATCATGAGCGAAGTTTATGACGATGTTATGGTAGGCAGGATCAGAAAAGACCTGGCTGTGGAAAACGGAATTAATCTCTGGATCGCGGCAAATAACCTGCGGAAAGGTGCAGCCTTGAATGCGGTGCAAATTGCTGAATTATTGATTAAGTAAGAAATGAAAAAGAAAAACCCATCTGTTCTGCGAGTGGAATTCAAAGCAGAAAAGCAGAAAGAGGAAATAGAAATGGATTTTTTCCATATTCGCTCCCTTGTAAAGGGGAGCTGTCCGACTACAGGAGGACTGAGGGGTTGATGACGAAAAATATCATAATCCAAAAATTTGGCGGAACTTCTCTTCATGATAAAAAGATCAGGAGAATTGCCGCGAGCCATGTTAAATGCTTGATTGAACAAGATATATCTCCTGTTATTGTAGTTTCTGCAATTGGCAGAAAGGGTGATCCGTATGCTACTGATTCACTCCTTGATCTTTCTAATTCCGAATTTCCACAAATAAATTATAGAAATAAAGATTTCCTGCTTTCCTGTGGGGAAGCCATATCTGCTGTAGTTTTTTCTCAAGCATTAAAACAGATCGAAATTGATGCTGTTCCCTTAACAGGCTTTCAAGCTGGAATTCTAACTGATGATAATTTTGGAAATGCCAAAGTTCAAAAAGTTTTCATCAAGAAATTATTGGATATTATCGGAGCTGGCAAAGTTCCTGTTGTTTGTGGATTTCAGGGAATGGATATAAACGGTGAGGTTACTACACTCGGTCGTGGTGGCAGTGATACAACAGCCAGCGTTCTTGGAATTGCGTTAAATGCACAAGAAATTAGAATCTATACTGATGTAGATGGAATAAGATCTGCCGATCCCAACAAAAAACAAAATTCCCGGGTTTTGAATGAAACCAGCTACGAAGAGATCGTGGAGCTGGCTTATAAGGGAGCAAATGTGATCCACCCTCGAGCAGTAGAAATAGCTTCAGAAAACTTTGTTCCAATCAGAATTTTATCAATAAACAGCGGGATTGACGGCACATTAATCAAAAAAATAAAATCGGATAAACCGGTAACCGGCATCAGTTCCAAAAGAGATATAATTTTTGTTCACATCGCACCGAACGAAATCAATGATTATCATACTGGAATTAGAATTTTCCAACTTTTTGCTGCAGCTGCTATCAGTGTAGATTTCATCGATATTCGCCAGGATTCGATCAGCTTTATTATTGATGCCGATATGGAAATGAAAGCCGTTGAAATATTGAAAAAAAACAATTTTGATTTTGAATTAAAAAACGATTTATGCAAAGTTTCGGTGGTTGGATCGGGAATGACCGGACAGCCGGGAATTATGGCAAAGATCGTGGAAGCTTTACATTCCCAGAAGATTACAATTCTGGAATGTACAGATTCACGGACGAGTATCTCATGTTTGATAGCAGAAAAAAATGAAATCAAAGCCATTTCCGCTTTGCACAAAATATTTGATCTGGATGTAATATGAAAATAATTAATTTATTGATTCTATTAAGTTTAACGTGTTTTTTGTTCGCTGGAGTTTCTTCACAGCAGGACAAAAAAAATATTGAATATCTGCAGATGCTGGATAAAAACATTACAGGCACAATAGAAGTGCTGTCAACCTTCAATGATGCCCTGGATGCCATTCCGTTTGAAGTAACTGGCATGAATGCTTTTTCTCAATTTTTAATGGAATTAACGATGGAATGCAGCAACATAAAAAAAGATATTTCAGATTCTTATGAGCTTTCCAGAAATGACAGGGAAGAGATGATTTATGTTTTGATTTCATCTCTGAATCCGGAAGTTAAAAGATTACCGTTTGATATCAGTAAACAAAGAGATTATCAAAATAAACAGATCGCACTGGTGATGCGGGGTAGAATAAAAAAACATATCCTGGAAACACAAAAGAAAATTTTTACAGAAGAAGCAGCTGTGCTGGAAAGCAAAACATTCAATAAATACTTTTTCAATCTGCATTCGCAGCATTTTATGTATCAATTGATGATGGATTATCTGGAACCATCGGAAAAGTTGAGTAAAGAAAATCGAGATTTTCTGATAACAATGGTGCAAGCCGTCGAGGATGATCTCATGGAAGGAAAGCCACCACAAGAAGGAGGAGAAGAAGAATGAGAAAATATTTTATTTTAATCTTTTTAGTTTCAGTTTTTGTTTTGAATGCTGTTCCCATACCGGATTTTGATGCGTTTCACAGATCACTTTATCCGCAAACTGTACGATGGAAAGGAACGAACTCTTCCAGTGAACCAAGTCGTGAATATCAGGTGGGAGACACGAACACATTCTGGCGCTGGGACCTTTCCGTGATGCCTCCAGCCTGGATACAAACTCCTGCTACATGCCGCGCTGTTGGTGAGCATTGTTACGTTTTTGTGGCAGATGATCAGTGGAATTTGAATATGGATCAGGACGATGTGGATATTGTTTTGAATTACTTGGAAAATGAGACAATGAACAGTTCGGATTATGGTGCTATCGAAATGGATATTGATCTTTTTGGTCCAATTCCGGACGAAATTGATAACGATCCGCGCCTGATAGTTTTCTATTCGGAACTTGGTTCATTTGGCGGTTCCACTTTTGACGGCTATTTCAGCGTTTACAATCAGGTAACAGAGCAACAGGCACAGCAGATGAATCCGTCCGGGCACAGCAATGAATGTGAAATGATCTACATGACTTGCTCTCCACTAAATCCTACCGATCCAATTCGTATTTCAGTTTTATCACACGAACTTGAACATTTGATCCACTGGGGACAGGATGTAAACGAAGAAACCTGGCTGGATGAAGGTTGTGCCGAACTGGCAATGGTCTATTTTGGAATGCCCGATCCAATTACCGGTTTTCCATCTCAACCTGATAATCAATTGAATGTCTGGAATCAGGAATGGGCAGATTATGTGAAGGTTATGCTGTTCTTTACTTATCTGAGGGAACAATTCACGACCGATCAAAATGAACTGATCTTAGATATAGTTTCTGATCCGACGAACGGCTTGAACAGTATTGTAAATCAGCTTATAGATAATGGCTTCACGATCCCGTTTGAATCTGTTTTTACGAATTGGACAATTGCCAATTTTGTGGATGACACAACTATCGATCAGGGACAATATGGTTATGAACTTCTGGATCTGCCAAATTTCAGCACAGCAGGATCGCACACGAGCTTTCCTGTAAATAGCAGTGGAACTGTCGATCCCTGGGCAGCAGATTACATTCGGGTTTTTCCAAATGGAATGAATATCGAACATGAAATTACTGTGAATAATGCAGATCAGGCAATTGGACTTATCAGGAAATTGAATGACGTGGAAGAATTTGAAGTTGAAACTTTCAATGTAAATGCATCCTGGACAGGATATTTACCTCCGGAGTGGGATGATCTCTATTATTATGCTGTTTATGTTTATGCCAATCACAATGCTACGCAGCTGGATTATTCTTATTCATTGGAAGAAGTTGTGGCAAATGATGATGAATTGATCATTCCTGAAAATGAAATTTCTATTTATCCCAATCCCTTCAATCCTTCCACGACAATCAGCTTCAATGTACCGCAAACATCCTCGTTTGCGACAATAGAAATTTACAATCTAAAAGGACAGAAAGTAAAGACATTTTCGTTCCCAAACGGGAGTTTAGGAACGAGTAAAGGTTTGGTTGTTTGGAATGGAACCGACGACAATAACAAACCAGTTTCCTCTGGTATTTACTTTGCAAGATTAAAAGCTGGGAATGTAGAAGCAAGTTGTAAGATGTTGTTATTAAAGTAATTATCAATTATCTTTCCGTCAGTTTCTTGTTTAG
Source organism: Candidatus Cloacimonadota bacterium (assembly GCA_021734245.1). Classification (NCBI taxonomy): domain Bacteria; kingdom Pseudomonadati; phylum Candidatus Cloacimonadota; species Candidatus Cloacimonadota bacterium. Next base: position 13,652 of record JAIPJH010000036.1, read on the forward strand.
AATCTTATTATAACTGTCGGAAAGTTATCTTACATTTTTCCGAAACAATTGGTAAGATAAAATTAGAGAAGGTTTCGGAAAGAAGATAAATGTTTCATTACCCTTTAAAATAGGAGGTCTTGTGAAAACAATTGCTATTTGCTTATTTGTATTAATTTTTTCTTCCCTGTTCAGTCAAATTCCAATTCTACAGCAGGAAAACACACCCATAATTTTCGATCATCTTAACAACCCGCGAGAATTACAGTTAACAGAACAATACAATTATGATTGGCTGAACGATGATTGGCAAAACCAGTTCAAACTTGCTTATTCTTACGAAGCTGGACTTGTCAGCGAAATTAAAGTTTATTATTGGAACGGCTCTTTGTGGGCTTACGATCATCGGGAAGTTTATTCTTATGATGATGAAGATCATCTCATTGAAGTTTTGATCCAGTACCATAGCGGAACTTGGATAAACCTGATGCGCTATGTTTTGATCTGGCAAAATAACTTAGTGATGGAACTAACTTTGCAAAACTGGCTGAATATGACTTGGGAAAACAGTGAAAGAACACTGATTTCTTATGATGCGAATGATAATGAAATTGAAGATCTCTGGCAAACCTGGGATGGTTACGACTGGTATGATATGGAACTTTACACCATGACTTACGACAACAATAACTTACGGCAGGATTTACTGGAACAACACAACAACCAGGGAAATTGGATAGATTTCTACCTGAATACTTACTCTTACGATGCAAACGATAATCTGATTGAAGATCTGGGAGCATTTTATACCGGCAGCTGGGAAAATGATATTTTACGAACATATGAATACGATGTTGATGACAATCTTTCTACAATTCTGGAAGAATATTATTTTATGGGAAACTGGTGCGAAAGCAGCTTGGAAAGTTATTCATACGAAAATGATCAGGTCTCTGAAATTCTATATCAAATCTGGGAAACAGATGACTGGTTGAACGATCAATTGGAAGAATACATCTATGAAGAATTAAACTCATATCCAAACGAAATCCCTCACAACTCATCTCTCATTTCTCACCTCTCGAATCATCCCAATCCCTTTAATCCTTCAACTACTATCAGTTTTAGCAGCGAACAAAACCAACAAAACGAACAAATTGAAATTGTGATCTACAATATAAAAGGGCAGAAAGTAAAGACATTTTCGTTCCCAAACGGGAGTTTAGGAACGAGTAAAGGTTTGGTTGTTTGGAATGGAACCGACGACAACAACAAACCAGTTTCCAGCGGAATTTACTTTGCAAAACTAAAATCCGGTAAAACCGAAGCAAGCTCTAAGATGCTTTTATTAAAGTAGGTTGATTAATGAAGTTTAAAGGAACTGTTATATTTTTTTTCTTTCTGCTTTTTCCTTTTCTTCTTTCTTCCATTGATGTCTGGGGGCACTTAACAGAAGATACAACTTGGAGTCCCGATAATAATCCCTATCATGTAATAGGAGATATCACAGTTGAAGAAGATGTAACCTTAACTATTCTACCTGGAACAGTAATTGAAATACAAAGCTCACCTTTAACAAGTTGGGATGACTTCTATCAATATTTTTATTATCCCAATTATCACCAATCACGCTTGTTTTGGGTTGATGGAAACATAATTGCTGAAGGCACGGAAGAAGCCCAAATACTCTTTACTCATGATGTGAATGATAATGATTATTACTGGGGAGTAATCTATATTACAGAGACAGCAGATTTATGTAAATTCACATATTGTCGCTTTGAGTATTCAGGCAGTATGACAATACAACCTGGAAATATAGCTAAAGCAGCCATCACAATGCATAATGGTTTGGGCATCATACGTAATAACTACTTCTACACAAATGTATCTAATATAACAGCTTATTCACATTGCAAAACAATTGAAATAATTGATAATACATTTACAATAGTACAGAATATGGGCGCATTTGCTCAATCATTTTTACAGGAGAAGTTTTCTATTCATTCACCTGATCCTGGTTATAAAGCAGCTTTAGTAGCGAATAATAAGTTTCTGAGAAGAAATGAGTGTTATATCGGTTCAGTTGATATAGTGTTTAATCTATTTGAAGATCATAATGGAGCACTATGGAATTGTCAGGGAACAAATAATATTCGCAAATTTTATGGAAATGATTTTATTAATTGTGAGATAGGTATATCAAATGGAAATGCATCTGACAGTTTCTATGTGAGTAATAATGAGTTTCTTGATGGGAATTATGGTCTAGATTTAGACGGTGGATATGCGTTGATAATAGAAAATTATTTTGAAGAGAATGATATTTTTACATCGATTAATATGAGTGGAGCATTTTATAACAATGTTGCTCATACAGGTTTTTTTTCTATACCAGGTTATTTCATTATACAGAACAATCTGTCATATGAATCTAGTATCGGTTTAGAAATGAGTTGGAGAAATATAAGGTGTGATAATAATCTGATGTTGTATAATGACTATTCATTAAATAGTGGTGGTACACTTGTTTATAATGATTGTATGATTTTCGGAAATGATATGTTAAGTTATAATCCGATATCAGATAATCCAATTTTTCGCAATTGCATCATAGATTTTCCCCTAGATCCACCACTTGTAGATGGTGGTGGCAATATCTGGTTAGATTCGCTAAACGTAGATTCTTTGTTTGTTGATTGGCAAAATGGTGATTTTCATTTACTCCCAGGTAGTGCGGCAATTGATGCAGGATTCGATACTTTGGGTTATTACTATCCATTTGACTTGGAATATAAAGATAGGATATGGGATGGTGATGGAGATGGAATTGCTGTTATCGATATTGGACATTATGAATATGGGGCACCAGAATTTGGGGGAATTGAGGGGCAGACATTTGATCCAATAAATGGAGGATCAGTAAACTATGTTCAAATCAAGATCAACAATGATCAAAGTGCATTTACATTCTCAGATAGTTTAGGATATTACGAATATAAGCTCCCGGCAGGAATCTACGATGTCTATGCAGAACGTGTTTTCTACGATGATGTTGTTGAATATCAAATCGAAGTAGTTGAAGGCGAGTTTACACAACTCGACATTCCTATGTATGAAGCATTGAATATTATGGAAAACCAGATTCCACCTAAATTTTTCTATATTTATAATTATCCCAATCCATTCAATCCAACCACAACAATCACTTTTAACCTTCCAGAACCTGGCAAAGTCAAGCTCGAAATCTACAATTTAAAAGGACAGAAGGTAAAGACATTTTCGTTCCCAAACGGGAGTTTAGGAACGAGTAAAGGTTTGGTTGTTTGGAATGGAACCGACGACAACAACAAACCAGTTTCCAGCGGAATTTACTTTGCAAAACTAAAATACGGTAAAACCGAAGCAAGCTGTAAGATGCTGTTATTAAAATAATTATCAATTATCTTTCCGTCAGTTTCTTGTTTAGAATCTTATTATAACTGTCGGAAAGTTATCTTACATTTTTCCGAAACCATATGTAAGATAAACTTAGAGAAGGTTTCGGAAAAAAAAAGGATAAAAATGAAAATAATTTATTACATTATCACCTTATTGATCGGAGCCGGCTGCGGCTGGCTTTATTACAAGTTCATCGGTTGTCGTGGTGGTGGCTGACCGCTTTATTCCAATGCTTGGTCAAGCATTATCGTTGGCGCATTATTTGGGTTTCTGCTGCTTTCTCCAATTGTGGATAAACTAATTCAGAAACATCAAAATAACGAAACGAACATTGAGCAGAAAGAAGATGATAAGAGAGATAAAACCGCAGGATAAAAAGCGAATCCTGGAAATCTCCCAAAATATCTGGGAAGGTGATGATTACATTTCCCGGGTTTTCGATGACTGGGTAGCAAATCCCAACGGTTTATTTAGTGGATTATGGGAAAATGGCAAACTTGTAGGTTTTGGAAAACTCACTCATCTTACCGAAGAAGACATCTGGCTGGAAGGTTTGCGTAAAGATGAGACCAGCGGAGCAAAAGGAGTGGGCGAGAAGCTTTCCAAGCATTATATAAATTACCTGAAGGGAAAGCAGATCAGATCGGTTCGGTTTTCAACCTATTTCGGCAATATTGCCTCCATCAAATTGAACGAGAAACTTGGTTTTAAACGCCTTCACACACTTTCCCTAAAATCACAGCAAATTCATGAAATGATCTCAATCAAAAACGATTTGACTAAATATGAATTTACAGAAGTTAAAAATTATATCGAATCATCTTCCTATCTGAAAGGAACAAAAGGTTTTATCGGAAAAGGCTGGGTAGTTTATGAATTTAATGAGAAGCTTCTGAAACAATTTCATCGGGAAAAACAGATACTTGTTTATCGAGATGATAACCAGATCAGAGGTTGTGCGATCTGGAGTTTGCAGCATTACAAGAAAATCATCTGGATAAGCTTTCTGGAAGCGGAATCCGAACATATTTTGCATAAACTTCTAACAGAAATTAACAATATCGGATATGATCAGCAAAAAAAGGAAATGCAGATTCTGGTACCCGATGGAAAGTTGCTGGAATTTTGCCATCAAAATAATTTCACAAGTTGGCAGCAAGATCACGATTTTTTATTGTATGAACTTCCCAAAACTCTAATAGCAAAAATAACAGGTAGTTAGCACATTCCAGATTTATCGACCTTGACATCAAACGAATTTGATTCAAGAAATGACACCGAGAATTGGAGGAATGATGATAAAAGATCTTGTTCGAAAAAATAGAAGTTACAGAAGATTTTTTCAGGACTTCCTGATCGATTCCAAAACATTGCTTGATCTGATCGATCTGGTCAGATTGACAGCTACTGGTGCAAATAAGCAGTCACTTCGCTTCAAGCTTATAAACAAATCACCTGAAACGGAAAAAGTATTTTCCTGTCTTAGCTGGGCAGGTTATCTGCAAGATTGGAATGGTCCGGCCGAAGGAGAAAAACCTTCAGCTTATATCATCATTTTGAACGATCCTGAAATTAAAGAAAAACCGCAATATGATGTTGGATTAGCCTGCCAATCGATATTACTTGGTGCAGTGGAAAAAGAACTGGGTGGTTGCATTTTCGGTTCGGTAAAAAGAGATCATCTAAAAAAAATATTAAATCTGCCACCAGAACTTGATATCATGCTGGTTTTAGCTCTCGGTAAACCAAAAGAAGAAGTTGTCATTGCCGACGTGGAAAATGATAACATCAAGTATTGGCGAGATGAAGATGGTAAACATTACGTTCCAAAACGTAAATTGGAAGATATTATTTTATGAAGGCTGGTTTATGAAGAAAATCTTATTTTTTTGTATTTTAATTTTTATTTCTGCTTCTTTTCTACAAGCGCAAACGGTGAATGGAGATACGCTTACAGTTTCGGGAAAAAAGATTTTAAAAGTTTGGGGAACGCATTATGAACGCGGTTTTGCCACCGGATATCTGATGGGCGAAAACATCATGAACCTGGCTCAGGAATATTTTCTGGGAAGTGTTTTTGGCAATAGTGCACCGCTTTATGAATATGCAAAAAATATCTATCTTTCTGCCAGCTCTATCGAAGATAAATATCATGATGAAGCAGATGGATTGATAAATGGAATGATCGATGCCGGTGTTGATATCTACGATGATACTCTGCAGCGGGAACTGGATAAGGATGATATTCTGCTGGTGAATGCGATAGTAGATCTTGCTGGATTGACCGATCTTCCGGGAGAACTGGATCTGGGATGTTCCAGCATGTCGGCTTGGGGAAATAATACGATCGATGATCCTGAGTTGAACGGAGATCTTGTCCTTACCCGTCAAATGGATTGGACTCCGCATCCCGCACTTAACGACAATCATATTCTGGTCGTTCATTTCCCGGCAGAAAATGATGAAGTTAATTGGATGTCATTCACATTTCCCGGTTTATTTGGAGCGCTTTCTGCCATCAATGAAGAAGGGCTTTGCGCATTTATGAACGTTGGAAATAATCACGATTCCGATAATCCTGCCAATCTTCATCCTGTACTCCTCAGCATTCGAAATGGAATTGAAAGCTACGATTATAACGGAGATTATGTTACTAACGCTCTGGATGTAACTGATGCTGTTTCCGATAAAATCCACTTGAGTGGAGCTATCATTCATACTTCGAATCAGGATTTTGGGTTGATAGCTGAAACCAATAACGAAAGGGGAACAGAAGTTCGAGATGATAGTGAAAATACCATGGTTCCTCAAGAATGTTTGGTTGCGACCAATCACTTCCGCAAATTGTATAATCCAACTTATTGTTACCGTTATAATAATATATCTGATTCTTTGAATGCAAATTCCAATATAACAATTGCTCGAAGCTGGCAGGTTCTGCAGGGAGCTTCAGGAATTCCCAATAATATGCACATGATCGAATATGCGCCTTCACAAAATTTAGTGAAATGGTCTACTTCTCTTACAGGTCAACCAGCTTATACAATTGAACCTTCAGTTTTTGAACTTTCGGAACTTTTTACAATGCCGGTGAGTATCGACAATGATTATATCGAAGTGATTTCTGTAGTGAATACGTTCCCAAATCCTTTTGTAGAAACTGCTTCTTTATCATTCAGCCTTTCGCAGAATACCGCAGTGGAGTTGAGTATTTATAATATTCGCGGTCAAAAGATCAAATCACTCATCAGCGATTCTCGGGGAAGAGGAACATACACAACTTTCTGGAATGGCAAAGATGAATCTGAAGAGCCAGTTCCATCAGGAATTTATTTTTATAGATTTGAAACAAGCTATATGAACGAAACAGGAAGATTAATTTTAGTAAAATAATAAAGAAAAATTGAGGAGGATGCGATGCATTTCAAACTACTTTCCGATGCTGATCTGAAAGCTATGGATGCGCTTCTAGATTATCACGGCGGTGCAAAAGAGGTCAATGATACGATTATTAAAATGAGAGGTCTGGAAGTTCGAAAAAAGATTCTGGCCGATAATGGTTTTGGCAAGATGATCGACAGTGCTGAAAACCTGGTGAAGAAATTTCCGAAAGTGTCTGAATTTGAAAAGAAGAATAATATTCAATATAATGACAAATTTGGCAAAGGTACAGCTCAAGTTTCGGGTTGGCAGGGAGCAAAAGTTACGCATCAAGCCATGAAGAGGATTGCGGCTACAAATGGTACTGATGAACCATGTTTTGTTCCATCCGAATTTATCTCAGTGGTTGCTCTTACCGATAATTATATTTACAATGGTGATCTGATGGCAACACTCGCTATGAGCGAAAATTTAATGAAATGCTCGAAGTTCTGCAGCACAAATTTGATCGGAATTCCTATGCCGGAAACACGCTTCGAACAATTGGAAAAAGTTACAGGAAAGGTGTTTCCACGTGCAGATATGGGAAATTCACTTTCTGCAGTTACCTTGAAAAACCAGGGTACTTTTTTTGGTAATTTTGGTGGTATAGAAGTTGCTAATGATAACCATCTTATTTATCTGGATGGTGTAACCAGAACCGCCAAAGCAAATGGTGCCGATTTCTTCTTGAATCCTAGCTGGAGCAGCATTATTGCAGCTTGTTATTATGGTAAAAATATTCCAGCACTCAATTTCAAGATTTCCATGCTGCTGGCTACTCAGAACTTGATGCAGTTCCGTATGTTGTTGAATATTATGAAAGAATATCTGCGAGAAGATGGAACATCTCCGCTTTATGAGATAAATATTGGCAACGGCACAACAGCTGAAACATTCATCCAGGCAGCCAAGGAACTTAAAGCCAGTGGAATCAAGGGAATCAGTCTGGCAGCACATATCTACATCAATCCGGATTTGGGTGCTGCAGGTTTCAATTGGACAGACAATATGTACAAAGTTTTGGAAAGCGGAACTGATATGACCTACAAATATGAAAGTGATGGAACAGCTCGCGAACTGGATACTATGGAAGCTTATTTTATGAGTGAAGAAGATCGGGATGCCAATGCCGAAAAGATCGGTGATGTGATCTTCTATAAATCTATGCAAGCAAGCCGAGATGGTATAGAAATGATGAAAAAAGGCATTAAACCAATTTTTGGTGGAAGCTCGTATTAATCAATGTAACCTTCCAGGTTTTCAATTCCTGGAAGGTTTTGATTTATGGTTATTCAACAATGAATTTTGAATTTAATTCCAAATTCGCTCCCTTGTCTGCAGCGCCGGAGCTTGGTGAAGGCGTATAAAGGGGAGCTGTCCGACGCAAGGAGGACTGAGGGGTTGAATTTTCATTTAAAGCATAAATGTCATCCTGAGTATAGTCGAAGGATGAAATCATCACGGTTCGACACTGCTCAGCATGAGAAAATGAGGTTAACTAATAATGATAACTAATTGGCAGAAAAGATATTCCGATAATATCAAGGAATTTGAGGGATATTCTATCGGAAAGATCTTTAAATATTTGAATAATCCTGAGATCATTTCGTTAGCTGGAGGATTACCTTCCCCTGAAATGTTCCAGGTTCATGAAATGCGACTTGCTTCCAAGAAAAGGCTGGAAGAAGATATTACCACGATAATGCAATACACTGCAGTTCCAGGAGAGATCTCTTTAAAAAAGGCGATTATAGATTTTCTTAGTAGAGACAATATTAATATTTCCGAAGAAAATCTTGTTGTTACTTCTTCGGGTCAGCATGGGCTCGATCTTACGGGTAGATTATTCATTAATCCTGGTGATATAATCATGCTGGATCGTCCTACTTTTGCCGGAGCTATAGTTGCTTTTCAGATGCAAAGACCCAAGATCATCGGTATAGATCTGGAAAGCGATGGGGTAGATGTTGATTCTTATGAAAAAGAATTGAAAAAACTGAAGAAAGAAGGCAAAAAACCAAAGTTCATTTATGTAGTTCCCGATTTTCAAAATCCCTCTGGAATTACAACCAGCTTGACAAAAAGGAAAAAACTGCTGGAACTTAGTTACGAATTTGATGTCCCAATTGTGGAAGACAGTCCTTATCGTGATCTACGATATCGTGGTGAAACCATTCCATCCATTTTTTCATTAGATCAGCAGAATGGGGGTCAGAATGTGATCGGTCTTTATACATTTTCCAAACTTTTCTGTCCTGGAATTCGAGTTGGTTTCAATATCGGTCCCTCCGATGTGATTGGCAGAATGACTAACATCAAAGAAGCAAACATCCTAAATACACCCAAATACAATCAGGATATGTGTACAGAATTTCTTACCACGATGGGATTTGACGAACATATTGCAAAATGCCGTAAATATTATCGCGAAAAATTGGATGTATTTCTGCAGACAATGGAAGAACATTTTCCACCTGAAATGGGTGTAACCTGGACGAAACCGGAAGGTGGACTTTTCTTGTGGGTAACAGTTCCCCAGCATATCGATACGAATGAGCTTTTCATGGAAGCAATCAAATTCAAGGTCGCATTTGTTCCAGGTGATGTTTTTTACGGGGAAAATCCTTCAACAAATCATATGAGAATCAACTTTTCATTTGCTTCCAAAAAGCAATTGGCAGAAGCAGTGAAAAGACTCTCAAAATGTATAAAGGCTCAACTATAACTTCCTGAAAAGGAGGATAATATGGATCTGGGAATTAGAGATAAAGTTGCTTTGGTAACAGCTGCCAGCAAAGGTTTGGGAAAAGCAGTTGCCTTGCAGCTTGCCAAAGAAGAAGCAAACGTTATCATTTGTGCAAGAAAAGAAAATGAATTGAAAAATGCACAAACGCAGATTTTGAATCAAACAGGAAAGAAAGTTGCTTACTTTGTTTGTGATGTAACAAAAGAGAAAGAGGTTAAATCGATGATCCATAAGATAATTTCTAAATTTGGATCATTGGATATCCTGGTTTGCAACGCAGGCGGACCTCCTGCTGGTACTACAGAAAATTTCGATCTGGATGATTATCGCAAAGCTCTGGAACTGAATCTTCTGAGTACAATAAATCTCTGTAATCTTGCTATACCAGGTATGAAAAAGAAAAAATGGGGTAGAATTGTTGTAATTACATCAGTTTCGGTAAAACAGCCTATAAATACTTTAGTGCTTTCCAACACGGCAAGAGCTGGAGCTACTGGTTTTCTGAAAACTCTTTCCAATCAAGTTGCGGGAAATGGAATCACTGTAAATGCAGTATGTCCCGGCTATACCAAAACGCAACGAGTGGAAAATCTGGCTAAAGCTTTCTCAGATAGCGGTAAAGGTACAGAAAAAGATTTTTATGCAAAATTGGAAACTGATATTCCCATGAAAAGGATTGGCACTCCCCATGAATTTGGACAAGTTGTGGCTTTTCTAACTTCACAGGGAGCTGGTTATATCACAGGAGTTTCTTTGCAGGTTGATGGCGGTTATGTTAAAAGTTTATTTTGAAAAACTTGGGATTTTTCAAGGATCATCCGAATTTTTGAAAAAAGAAATAGAGTGGAGGAAATCCCCTCTGTTCTGCACTAATTCGCCAAATAAGTGCAAAAATCTTTCCTTGGAAAAGGCTTGTGAAAAGTGACGTTTTGCTTTATAAAAGCGTTATGTAAATGGGGACAAAAAATAAAAAAAAGGAGATTATAAAAATATGAATCCATATCCTGAAATGATAAAAAATCTACCGGAAATAGATATCAATTTGGAAGGTGTTCGCGGTTGGATGCTGCAGAATGATAAAATGTTGGCAGTATTTTTTGAACTGGAACCTATCGGTAAAATTCCCGATCATTCTCATTGTGCACAATGGGGAATGGTTCTGGAAGGTAAGATGAAGTTTACGATCGATGGTGAAACGAAATTGTACACAAATGGTGATCGTTATTTCATTCCTGCTGGCGTTGTTCATTCAGCTGAATTTGTAACTAAATGCTATGTGATCGATTATTTTGACGATCCCAATAGATATAAGAAAAAAATGAAAAATCTTCGTCATTCTGACGTGTTTCTCCAGTATTCTTGGGAAGAATCTAAATGGTTGTTCGAGAAGTTAAGCTAATAGAACAATCACGAGATTCCTCGAATGAAAAGCTATGAGTAACCTCGGAATGACGGTAAGTATGAGGTAATATGAGCGAATCAATAAAATTCTTTTCTACAAATTTGAAAGCACCCAGTGTAAATTTTAAAAAAGCTTTATTGAAGGGAATAGCTCCCGATAAAGGGCTTTATATGCCGGAAGAAATTCCCTATATAAATCCCAAAAATGTCTGCGAATTTTCGAATATGCATTATTATGAGATTGCTTTTGAGATTGGAAAGCGGTTTTTGGTAGGACAAATACCCGATGATGATCTTTTGACAATTGTTAAAGATGCCTATAATTATGAAGTTCCGCTGGAAAATGTTTATGAGAAAAAATATGTAATGCGTCTGGATCAAGGCCCAACAGCATCTTTCAAAGATTTTGCAGCTCGCATGATGGGCAGATTGATGCAGTATTATCTGCAGCAGGATAACGAAGAATTACTAATTCTTACTGCAACTTCCGGTGATACTGGAAGTGCTATAGCTAATGCGTTTTACGGTTTGGATAATATTAAAGTGGTTGTGCTTTTCCCTCAAGATGAAGTAACAGCAAGACAACGAAAACAGATGACAACTCTGGGTAAGAATATTCAAATTCTGGCTCTGGATACCAAATTTGATGATTGCCAGGCTTTGGTTAAACAGGCTTTTGCCGATTCGGAATTAGATTATCTAAAACTTTCTTCGGCCAATTCCATTAACATCGGAAGGCTTATTCCGCAGATTATTTACTATTTTTATTCCTTTGCCAAGCTTCGCAAAGGCAATCCTGAGGATCAGGTTGTTTTCTCCATTCCTTCCGGAAATTTTGGTGATATGATGGGAGGTATGCTGGCAGGAAGAATGGGCTTACCAATAAGTAAATATATTATCGCAACCAATGAAAACGATGAATTCCCCAAATTTGTAAAAACGGGAAATTATGATAAGATCGTGCCTTCCCTTAATTGCATTTCCAGTGCTATGAATGTTGGTCATCCCAGCAATCTGGCACGTTTAGTTGCACTTTATGATGGTGTGATGGATGAAGCAGGGATCATTCACAAAAAACCTGATCAGAAAAGAATTCAGGACGAAATATATTCAGTCAGTGTTTCTGATGCTGAAACCAAACAGATGATCGCAAATGCCTGGAAAGAACATAAGCTTTTGCTTGAACCGCATGGATCAGTTGGTTGGGCAGGACTACAGAAATACCTGCAGGAAAATCCTGAAAAAGACGATCCTGAAAATTTATTTGTATCTCTGGAAACAGCACATCCTGCAAAGTTCCCGGAACAGATCAGAGAGATCATTGGCATCGATCCTGAACTTCCTCCCAGTTTGGAAGGAATCGAAGAAAAAGATGAACAATTCGATAGAATAGATAATGATTATAAGGCTTTCAAAGATTATTTGATAGAAAAGTATTAAATGAAAAATTTACTATTTAAGGATAAATGTTGTCAAAAGAAAATGAATAAAATTCAATTCTAACGGAGGAAAAATGCAACTTCATCACAAGTTTATAAAAACCGCAAAGAAATTCCCGAAAAAAGTATCTGTTCACGATATTGCAACCGGGAAAGATGTAATTTACGAAAGAATGCTTATTATTGCTCTCATCTTTGCCAAAAAATTCAAAAAAATAGATAGTAAATACGTGGGAGTAATGGTGCCAACTTCGGCTGGATGTATGCTAACCAATATTGGCCTGCTGATGGCTGGTAAGATCCCCGTGATGATAAATTACGCTACAGGTGCTATCGAAAATTCCATTTATGCACAGGACAAATGTAATTTTGAAACGATCATTTGCAGTAGAAAACTTTTGCAAAAGCTCAAATTAGAACCGATCGACTCAATGATTTTTTTGGAGGATATAGCCAAAGATATCAAGATCACTGACAAATTGGGTGCATTACTAAAATCTAAAAGATCAGCTAAATCTCTCAAGAAAATTGTTCATCAGGGTGATGATGATGAAACTGCTGTAATATTGTTTACAAGCGGCAGCGAGAAAGAACCTAAAGCGGTACAATTAACTCATAAAAGTATAGGTCATAATGTTGATAATATTCCCAAGATCATCGATCTTGATCCTTCCCATATTTTCTTGGCAAATCTGCCACTTTTCCATGTATTTGGAATTACAGCCAATTTCTGGTTACCTATCACATTGGGAACCAGCATTGTTGCCTATCCCAATCCGTTAGATTACAAAATAATCTGTGGACTGATAAAAAAATATAAAGTTACTTTGATGGCAGGAACTCCATCATTCTATTATGGTTATCTAAAAAAATCATCTCCCGGAGATTTCGAGTCGATGCAATTTGCAATTAGTGGGGCAGACACTCTAACTAAACAGATCTATGATGGCTTTCTGGAAAAACATGATCTCATCATCAACAATGCTTATGGCACTACAGAAACCAGTCCGGCAATTTCTATAAATACACCAAATGAACAAAAATTTGGAAGTGTAGGAAAACCAATACCAGGCGTAAAAGTAAAAATTCTGGATGTAGATACCGATGAAGAACTTCCTGCCAATCAAACCGGAAAAATCCTGGTGAAAGGTGATATGGTGATGAAGGGTTATCTGCACGATCTGGAAGAAACTTCGCTGCGAATTCACAAAGGCTGGTACGATACCGGTGATATGGGCTACATGGATGATGATGGTTATCTGTGGCATAAAGGCCGTTTAAAAAGATTTGTAAAAGTCGGCGGAGAAATGGTTTCACTGGTTCGTGTGGAAGAAGTATTGAATAAGTATCTTCCAGATGATGTGATCTGCTGCGTGGTTGATGTTCCAAATCCAACCAAAGGGGCAGATGTGGTGGCAGCTGTTACTACTGGAAAAATCGATCAAAGACAGATCTTGAAGAAAATGGCAAAGGAATTACCCGGAATTGCTGTTCCCAAAGAATTTTACATTTTGGAAGAAATCCCCATGATGGGTAGTGGAAAAGTTAATTTCAGGGAAGTAGAGAAAACATGCAGAAAATTGAAAAGAAAAGGAAAAATTCAATAAGGAAGATATAAAGGAATAAAAACATAAGTTTTTAATCAATAGAATTCCTCGAGGCTTGCGTCGGGGTTTTCCGAAATTTCTCCCCTGTTTGAGGGGAGATGCCGAAGGCAGAGGGGTAAATAATGAAAATTCGATTTTCAGCTTGCTGAAATAAATTTAGCGAAATACACCTTGGCTCTGCCACGGTGATAGTCAAA
>JAIPJH010000037.1 GCA_021734245.1 Candidatus Cloacimonadota bacterium
GCTGTCCAGCCAGGTAGCAGCATGGACAAAAGCAAGAAACAAAAAAGAATGCTCTATAAACTGGCAGTTTACCACCCAAGATTCACGAGTTAAATTGAAACGTCTCTATCCGACAATCGATGATTGACGGGTCACTAGAAGTAAATCAATATCACTGTCTTCTGTTGCAGTACCATTTGAATAACTTCCATACAAGAAGGCTTTTTCAATTCCAATACCTTCATCAGATAAAATTGTCAGGTAACTTTTTATCAAATCTACAATTTGTTTTGGAGCCATATAAAAATCTCTTTTGTTTTTTCAAAATATTGTTTTGTTTTCTCTAAATCAGGTGTGTTGGGATTATAGTCAGGATATCTTCCCTGTAAATGATATCTCATAAGAATTCCAAAGAAAATTTCCATTTCTTTAGGGATGATTATATCTGTTTTTTCAGATAGAAAAATCAAATTATGCGATTTAGGCGGAATTGCTGATATTGCTTTTACGATATGGGCTCTCAATGCTTTTTCAATAACCAGGTGACAGAAAATAAACCTTGTAGTATTTTATTTTGATCAATAAGAATATTGGCTGTCTCAAGATCATCTTGGGCTGATTCCAACCAATATTTAATCTGCTTTTCTAGATCAATCATTTTTTTCATCCCTACCTGAATCCGAATTTCAAATATTTAATGAAAATGGCAAGTTATTTGATTTTATCTGAATCTTTAAAACCAGAGTTATATCTCTATTTCTTCAGGATCAGTTTCCATTTCCACGACTTTCCATTCTTGCTCTTCATGATCGAAATCGGCAATTTTATCGATTGGCAGTTTGATGTATTTTCCCCAGGCGGTTACGGCAATTTCGCCATTCGGCAGAATGAGTTCTCCGGTTCCTTCAAAGAATCTTCTGTTTTGATTTGTGATGCGACTGATAACTTTCAATTCCACATCGTAGGGAACGGGACGGCGGAATTTGCAATTCAGTTCTACTGTTACTCCCCAAATTTCTTCGTGTTCTATCATTATTGCTCTGCCAATTGTTTCATCTAAAATTGCAGTTGAAATTCCTCCATGCAGTCTGCCGGGATAACTCTGGTGTAATTCGCAGGGAATAAAGGTTGCCACGAGTTCATTATTTTCCAATTCGTAAAATCCGGCTTTGATGCCGAAATTGTTGTTCAGTCCGCAAACGAAACAGAGTTTGCTGTTCTGGTGTTTTTTTCGTACTTTATGGATCATGAATTTCCTCTATTTAGTAATTCAAAAACATCATTATCTAAGACTATTCCTGCTTTTTGGGCGTATGATTGAACCATTTTTCTCAACTTACGAAATTTCGCCAAAACGAGGTTTTTTTTCAACGACAACAGTGCAAAATCATTGATTAAAATGTTTCTTTCTTCACAAAGATCATTCAATTCTTTCATCATATCAGCCGAAATTTCTATAGTGATTTCAGACATCTTACTCTCCTTCAATCGACTGGAAGTTCAAGACCAGTATATTTTCGGTCAAGAAAAAAACAGATCCTTCAACTTGGGAATGCATCTCAAATTTTGAGATTCTTTCGAATGTTGACAAACAATAGATATTTTCTTGCATCCCCCTAAATATTCCTTTATCAGGAATCAATAAAAAAAACACTACAATTTCATTTTTTTCAAGCCTATGAATTTTTAACCTGTGAAATCAATTCAATTTCACTGGGTTATTCATGGGAAAAACAAACAAAGCCTTTTATAGTAACCATTTCAATGGTTTATCATTTGTGCAAAACGTTGAAACCGTTGTCCGATATATTTCTCGCATCAATATTCCCACGAATGAATTCGTGGGCTTTACTGGATATGTTTTTGACAGGCAAAATAGCTATAATTTCATTTATTACAAAAGATTAGGTTTACACCCTCCAAATTTTCCAGGGGGATGCGTGATAGATATTTTAACATTCCGAAGATCCCGATAAATCGGGAACATTCGGAAGTTAAACTACTTTAAAAGGATCATTTTCCTGATTGGTGATTCTGATAAATCAAGTTTGTAAAAGTAAATTCCTGAGGTTACAGAATTGCCGAAATTGTCTGTACCATCCCAGACAACACTCTGTTCACTCGTTCCTAAACTCCCGTTTGGGAAAGTGAACATTTTTACTTTCTGACCTTTAAGGTTATAAATTTCAATTTTCGCAAAGTAAGAGCTTTGCGTTACATTAAACGAAATCGTCGTGGATGGATTGAAAGGATTAGGCGAATTCTGATGCAATTCAATACTGCCTGTTTCAGGAAGATCGTTTTGAGAGTTTGTATCTTCAGCATCTCGAACCAGGCGAACATAATTGTAAATTCTGATAACATCGCCCTGTGGACCGTGGCCGTAAGGGAAACTGGATGGATCTCCACTTTTGGGATCGCTGCGCTGAGCTCCTGCACCATGCACATCCATCAAAGTATAATTCCCGGAATTGGGCGGCATTTCCATCCAGCCCAGAGCTCTTCCAAAAGAAACATAAGAAGCATAGCTGCCATTATCCATATTGGCGTGAGTTGTTCCGCTCCAGAAATAGGGATAATCAGTTTCTCCACCAGCATTGGTGATGGAAGTAACGTTGAAAAGCGGATCGATAGCTGCAGAATTAGATGTATCTGGAGAGCGTGTGTAATCGATAATACTTTGCAGTTCTTTTACATTTGGCAATCTCCAGTCGTTGTAGCCCAGATAGTTTTCATTATTTTTCTGCTGCACCCAAGCCAGAGCTTCTTCCCAGTTCAAAGCTTCCCCGCTGTCATTCTGGCTCCAGATCAGTTCCGTTGCATTGTCTGTTGTCGTGCCATCACCATTATCTTCAAAATCATTGACACCATAATTTTCAGTTCCGCGTACATAATAAACATAGAACTGTTTATCTTCGGTTTGGCCAGGCATCGGTCCATAAGGATAACCCTTGATACGTCCGTCAGCAAAATTTACACCAAACATGGTAGGATCATTATTCATAGTGGTACTCACATAAAGCGTTGAGCTGATGAACTGAGCATCGATAATGCGTTCACCGGCGGAAACATCTCCATAGCCGAAATCAAAATAATCGGTATCGATAAATGGAATCAGATCGGTAGTAGATCCGTTCCAACCGCTGCAATCTTCTCCACTGAAAATTATCAGCGAATACAATTCTTTGATGGTGGGAATTCTCCAGTCGGAATAACCGCCGATATTCACACCAGAAACACTGGCAATCGCTTCATCATAAGACATCTTATCATCATAATTAATCTCACCATCGCCGTCGGTATCGCAGGTTTTGCTCCACATCAAATTGGTTACATTATCGGTGATCGTACAATCGCCATTGTCGGTGTAATCCGGTTGATTTCCCTCGAATTGGGCATCCTGTCCATAAAACGGATCGCCGGGATCGGGCGCAGTGATCTCATCAAATTCATCGTAAAATAAAGTCTGATTCGTATCCACGATTGGATAATTTTGAGCCAATAAAATCGTGAACAACAGCATTATAAGGATTCCAGTGATAATTTTCTTTTTCATTATCCACCTCCTATAAAGTTGCAGACAAAGAAATTTGTAGATCCCTGCGAAAAAAGTGTTAACCTGGAAAAGGTTTCTGTCAAAATATCTTCTTCTTCACGCATCTTCCGAAAAATATTTGCTTTTCTGTAATCAACAAAAAACACAATAATTTCATTTTTTCAAGCCCATGAATTTATTCATGGGAAAAGCAAACAAACCCTTTTATAGTATCCATTTCAATGGTTTTGTATTTGTGCAAACGGTTGAAACCGTTATCCGATATATTTATAGTATCAAAATTCCCACGAATGACCTATTGAAATCAATTCAATTTCACAGGTTAAAAATTCGTGGGCTTTACTGGATAAGGTTTTGGATGGATAAAATAGCAATAAATTAGTTTTATACATTCCAAATTTTTCGGGGAATGCGAGATCTTCTTCTTAGTACTTTCAAGGTTAATCTTTATTTTAGCAAACCCTGAAAGTCTCAATTGAGAGAAATTTCGGAAGAGAGCTTTTCAGGGCTTGTTTTTATTTATTATTCAACTCTGAAAGTGTCAATTTTTTGAGAATTCTCGGTAGAGACCTTTTCAGAGTTTAATCTTTCCTCTTCGTTCCCGCCATGATCGCAGCCGGAAAAAGCACCACATAGGCGATGATGAGAATGATGGGCGAAATGGTTTTGTCGCCTGTTCCCATGATGATGTAGCCGATGATCGTTGCCAGAATAGCTATGATAAGCAAAGCTACATTTGTTTTATTAAATACGAATCTCATTTTTTCTCTCCTAAAGTTATTTCTTCCAATAAATTTTCAGCTGCTTCCGCTGAGATGGGATCATCATTAACTTCAATAGCAATCTTTAAATATTTCTGCGCCATTTCCTTCTGACCCAATTTCCAGTAAATAGCTCCCAGATGAAAGGCGATCTCGCTGTTTTCCACAGGTTTGGAAAGCGGGATTTTCATGGCAGCCAGAGCTTTTTCGGGTTTATCATCAACATAATACAACCAGGCTAAACTATCCCAGATCATTTCGCTGTCGGGTTTTAATTTTACAGCTTCTTCCAGAAGTTTGTAGGCAAGCTCGAAGTCATCAGAATATTCGTTTTTGGCGATGGAATATCCCAAAGCGTTTTTGAGGTCAGCATTTTCCGGATAGAGATCTATAGAATCTAACAATATTCTCTTCATATTATCATAAGAAGCAAATTGTTCAGCTACAATTGAATAACGCAAATACGTTGAAACATGAGGCTTAGAATTTTCGGAAAGCTCTTTTAAAGCAACTACATAAGAAAGTGAGTCTTTACCAATTCCATACAAAATACTGGAAACAATTTCATTGGAAATGTAAACGGAGTCTGGTGCAAGCTCGATCAGCTCGATTGCTTTCTCATAATTATCTGAATTCTGCAGAAGCAGAGTTGCAGCAGTAAAATTCATATCACGATCTACGAGTGATTGAGCATCGATACTGAGAATCTGCTCTGCTGCTACTGCTTTTTCATCTACAGATGTATACATCATAGCCAGCAAATAATGGATGTGATTCTTATCTTCCACGAAATTGTTGTACTCTTGCAAAACTGCCACTAAATCGTTAAAAATCTGTTCATCCTGTTCGAAAGGAAATTTAAAAATGAAATCTCGCAAAGCATCCAGATCGTTACTTTTTGCCAGAGCTTCAGCAGCGTCGGTTTTCCTGCCAGCATCGAAATAAAGTTTTGCCAGATAAGCATAAAAGGAAGGTTGTAATTCCGGTTTGATATTTCCCAGATCTTCCAGAATTTCTCCTGCTTTTATTCCGGTTTCAAAATCCTGCTTATTTATAGCCGAAAAGAAGACAAATTTCAATATTTCTTCCGTTCCAACTGCAAAAGCAGCAGTTTTATTTTTTAGAACTTTATCCCAGTCTTTCTGAGTAAAATACTTTCCAACCAAAAAAGTAACAAGCGGATCGGAAACAGGCTTTCCATCATCCAATCTTTGCTGAATAAGCTGTAAAATTTTATCCTGATTTCCTGCTTTATCAAAAGCCGAAAGCAGAGATTTCATGGTCTGTTCATCGTCCCATTTTTCGTAAGCCTGGGTTAAAATTTCCAATCCTTTTTCAGCATCTATTTCACTAATGAGACTGGCAACTAAAAGAACTTCTTCCTTCTTTTTCCAGGGAAGATCTAAAGCATCAAACAAAAGTTTTTTATCAGTTGGAGGAAAGTATTCCTTCCTGAAAACATAATACATTGCCAGGCTGCGCATGGTTTTTTCTTTTTCCAGAGCTGCTTCATAAAAATAATTAGCTCGTTCATAATTTTGTTCCATGCGATAAGTATCTGCCAAAATTTGCAGCATTTTAGCTGAATAAACTTTTGAAGCGTAATACTTTTCGCCCAAAGTTATCAGTTCTTGAGCTCTTTCTTTTTGAGAATAAGAAAGCAGAGCCAGCGTTTCCAGCAAACGTTCTTTGATGTGAATTGATTTTGGATCTTCCTGAGCTGCCCGTTTGAAGAGATCAACAGCTGTGGCAAAATCTTTATTTTCAAAAGCTGTTTCAGCAATTGCGTAATAGTTTGTGGAAAGGAATGTGGGTTCGCTTTGAGGTTGGGAAGGCTCTTCCGGCTTATTGACAGAACAGCCAAAACTTAATACAATGATAGTAATTAACCAAAAATATTTCATTAAAATTTTTTCCTGATTTTTTTATTTTTTTAGAATGTCATATTATACAAAAGTGTAAGAGTTCGATCGCAGCCTTCAGTATCAGTTCGATTTTCCAGAAGATCGTAGAACGAAATTTTAAGGATCAGATATTCGGTAAAATGAATATCAACAGAAGCATTCAAAAAGCCAACGCCTTGAATATCAATATTATTCAAGTCTTGGAAAGCACCTTTATTATCGTTCCAGGCTGTATCGTATTCTGCCATTATTACGATCATATCTCCCAGAGATTTATCGATTCCGGCAAAAAGATTCAAGCCTTCTTCATATTCTGTTTCCAGGCTGTAATTCGCACCGAGATGAAATCCCAGATTTCCCAGAAAGAAATAGTTTTTGCTGGCTGCAAAATAAACACCTTTCGATTTAATATCATATCGCTTTTGATCTTTGTAATAATTTCCATGTCCCTGCGAATCGTAGCCGATAGCCATAGCTGGAAGTTGAGCTGTTTCATCCAGAAAACGAATCTTGCAATTGAATTCCACTCTTTCATGCCAGACAGGATTTTGATTTCCCACGATTCTTTCGGCTCCATAATTTACCCCGATATTGAAGCGGGGAAAAAGACCGATCCTGGTTCCCAGCAGAAGTCCGTTATCTTTGTAAAGTTTGGCAGAAATCTCTACTTCTCCTTTTTGCAGAATACCCGCCGTGGGAGAATCGATCAGCGTGTTCAATTCATAACCAAATGCTGATGCAAAAACCATTAACATCATTAACAGAAAAATCTTTTTCATATCAAAACTCTCCTTATTCAGAGTTACTTTTTAACTTCAAAAGTTCTACTTATCACTTCCAGCTCGATGAGAGCAGCCAGTTTATAACCTTCAGGAAAATAGACAGAATTATCGAGGATAAAAGCAGTTTGACTTTCTTCATCATAGAAGGCAAAACTCTGGAATGCACCACCTACCGAATATTTTTTATTCTGCCATCTTCCTGCCATTTTCCAACCTGCAAAAGATCCAAGTTCATAAAGGCGGAAACGGATATCTTTGTCAAAGATTTCATCTTCATCATAGCATTTCCAGGCCAGATCTGCCCGTTTTTCTTTCAGCCAGTCGTCGGTAACTTGATCGGTTTCCATCGGTTCCCAGTAAATTGTAATATAGCGATCTGCTTTGTTGCGCAATCTTGCCAGGAATGAAACGTAATTTTCTGCAGCATCATGTTTATACAAAGTATAGGTTTTGGGAAGATCAAGTTTCCAATTAAAAGTTTTAAAATAGGAATCATCATAAATCTTGTTTTTGAAAACCTGTTTGGAAATGCGTTCAAATAAACGTTCTTTAAAAAGATCAAAAGTCTGGTTCAGCATTTCCAGATTCAGTTCCAGTAGATTTCGTTCCGTATCTGCCAGCAGGAAAAGTACAAATTGATCATTTGCCCACACATTATTCTGCGGATAAACACCGATCGAATTTTCCTCAATATGTTTGGAAACGCTTTCTCCCATGATGTTTTTTACGTACTGTGCTACCGGCTGGTTGGAATCCAGATTTGCCAGAAAAAGCAGGTTATTGAATTTATAGAAACTTTCCATCTTATCCAAAGGAGCACGTTTGATCATAAAATAAGGTTCATTCATCGTGGTAAAAACAGTGCGTTCCAAACTTTTACGCACATGATATTCGGCATATTTCCACACGTTATCATCAGCGAAAACATAGATATCCTGCTTGTGTCCCCAGCTCATCGGTTTACGCACATCTATATTGGAACGCTGCTGGGAATTATCTCCACTTTTTCCGCAGGAAAGTAAAAGAAGAATTATAAAAATAGAAATTATCCTCATGAATCTATTCATTTATTTTCCCCAAATTTATTTTCATTTCCGTGGTTATACTTGCGGATCGATCTGATAATGGAAAGTCCGGAGATTACCGTTATCAAAGCTACGATCCAAAAATAAGATTTAAAACCCGATTCGATATAAAATTTATGGAAATCATTTAATATTGCTGGGAAGAAGGTCAGGAAAGATTTATAAACCAGAGCTGTGATGATTCCTGTCAGCTGCAAAACTGTTTTCAGTTTTCCCAGACCTTTGGCAGGAATAATAAATTTTTTTGATGCCAGATAATAACGCAACAGAGTGATTATGACTTCCCGAACTACGATAATAATTATAACTGGAATTGTTATCAAGTTTACATCTGGCAAAGCCAGCGCGATAAGAGCGGAAATAACCAATATCTTATCAGCAACCGGATCCATTAATTTCCCAAAATTGGAGGTAACTTCAAATCTACGAGCCAGCATGCCGTCATAATAATCGGTGATACTGGCAATGATAAACACAAAAGCAGACCAGACGTAATGATATTCAAATGGAGCAAAAAAGATCATCCACACAAAAACCGGAACCAGAGCGATGCGGAACAAAGTTAAAAAATTTGGTATATGTTTTTTCAAAATTTATTTCCCATAAAAATTCGTGATATAAATACTGATAGAACTACAAAAATAAACTCAGCAGCGAAATAGCGAATATCCATTTTTACTGGAAGATAATCGTAGCGTAAGGCTGCCAAATATGCTGCAAAATTAAGACCGACAGGAATTATACAAATCCACAGAGAATGCAGGAAAAAATTAATATTCCTGACTTTTCTTTTTCCGCCGGCATTACGGAAGATCCGCCAGTAATCGTACTTTCTGCTTTCAAAATAGATGCGCAGTAAAACGATGCTGAAAAACAGGAAAACAGCGATCAAAATATTTGCATAAAAATATCCACGTTCCAAAAGATCGATCTTTCGTAATCCTACCCGTTGAAAATATTCATCAAAATTAATTATAACTTCCGGATAGCTGGTATTCAAATGATTTTCCAATTCACGCTTTTCGTCGACAGTAAAAGTAGAACCATTAAAATATATCTTCATCACGCTGGGAACGTTGAAATTTCCCAGCAGCAAGGCTGCATTGTTCAGTTGATAATCCTGGATCAGATTTTTTTTGATAAGCGTGTCCGATTCCAAAACTGTGTATTTTACGATTTGTAATGTATCCAGATGAGTTTTCAGATTCTGCAGCGGCTCGTATTCGGAGCAGACCAGGATCATCGGAACGGAAGAAAGTTCCTGTTCGTAGCGCTGCGACTGATAATTGAAACCCAGATGCAATCCATTCCAGATGGCAACAACTACCAGCACGATGAGAACCTGCAGAAATGTCGCTTTTTTCATTTAGGCTTGCTCCAGTTTCACGATCTTTTTATCCTGCTCGCGATAATATTCATCAAAATATTCCAATTTGCGTTTTGCGGTAGCGATCACTGTGGTTCCATTACCGATGGCGTATTGCAGAATATCCATGATCTTCAGATAATTTTTGTCATCGAAATACACGTCCAGATCGTCGATTAGAATCAGATGCGGAAGCTGCATTACAGCGCGAATCAGTTCCAGCATTTTAGTTTCGGAAAAAGATAATTCAGCCTGCTTTAGTCCAATTTTATGATTCAATACTACCAATTTTAAAAGCTCGAAAATTTTTATTTTCTGCCGTTTGGAAATCTTATCGAAAGGAATGGTAATATTGTTCCAAAGAGTTTCTTCGGAAATTACATGCGAAGCAATTTCCAATAAAATGGAACCTTCTTTTTTCTTGAAATAAGATGATTTTCCTTTGTATTGAATAGTGCCGGCATATTTGGAGTTACGTCCGTGAATTGCCTGCAGAAAGAGTGATTTACCGATTTTGTTATCGCCAAAAAACAGCACTTTCTGTCCGTTGGCGATCTCGATCCTATCGATCACCATCGATCTGCTTTTGCCGATCGTTAATGCAAAATGTTCAATATTCAGCATGAACCAACTCCATCATCATCCTTTCTTTCTGCTCCTCTAAAGGCATGATAATTTTGTCAGCTATTATTAGGTCAACAATTTTTGCGTTTTTTTCGCATTCTTTCCAGCGCAAGGTAGGATATATCAGGAAAGCTTTTCCATTTATTTTAAGATTACGTTTCAGGCAGCAAAACACATCATTCATCGTGCAGCAAATTTCATGGCGGGAAATTGCGCGTTCTTTTATAGGACTTATTCGTCCTTCTTTTTTGGCAAAATAAGGCGGATTGGAAATGATCAGATCAAATTTTTCAGACGTTTGGAATTCTTTCAGATCTGCTTGCAGGAAGGTTGTTTTTACTTCTGACAGTTCTGCATTGGAACGGGAAAGTTCCACTAATTCCTGTTGAATTTCAATTCCGGTGATCTGCCAGTTTGGACGATAATGAGCCAGCATGATCGAGATGATTCCGTTACCGCTGCCCAGTTCCAGAACTTTTAACTCTTTCGCAAAATTTCTTTTCAAGATCGTTTCGACCACAAACGCTGTATCGGATGTGATGGCTTGACCGTGATCGGTCTGGAAGATTGTTTTATGGAAAGGCAGGAGGACTGGTTTCATAACTCACCCTCAGTCTTCGCACAAGGCTACGCCACGACAAGTGCTGTCCCTCTCTTTGGCAAATAGAGGGAACATGAGATGCCGTAGTGAGAAGTGACTGTGAGACTTTGGGACTTTGTGATTGGGAGAAATTGGGAAGGTGAAAGTTTTTTTTGTATAATTACTAATGACTAATGTACAATCACCGTCATTCTGCCTGCCAAACCGAAGCTTAGCGAAGGCTGGACGTTTCATGCACGTTGTTCTTAGGAAGAATCTCATATTTTCATTTAATTGGCCACAAAAAGCATAAAAGTGATTTTTGATTTCTCTGTTTTTCTGCTTCTTTATTTCAATAATAACATCTTACAATTTGCTTCCACATTTCCAGATTTGAGTTTTGCATAGTAAATTCCTGATGAAACTGGTTTGTTGTTTTGGTCTGTTCCGTTCCAGACGACAGAATAACTCGCTGGCTTGCCATATGCTTCGACAAGCTCAGCATGACTAAAAGTTTTTATTTTTTGACCTTTTAAATTGTAGATTTCTATGGTCGCAAACGAGGACGTTTGCGTTATATTGAAAGAAATAGTTGTGGATGGATTGAAAGGATTGGGATAATTTGAGAGATGAGAAGTGAGAGATGAGTTGTGAGGGATTTCATGTTCTTCTATTCCATTTGCTTGATGATAATACAAAGCTCCAATATCAGCAATAGTTCCATCAGGATCAAGTGGAAGATTTGGGTCTCCAGCATCTACGCAAGGTGAATCGGATTGAAGATGATAATCTCCATAAAAGGGATCAACAAAAAGTGGATCTAAATTTATCTCGCCATAACCGGGTTGTGGTGAAAATGGCTGTGAATAATAATTTGGCAAAACTCCATAATATTCCCAATAATTTGCTGTTGAATTATTCCAGACATCATTATAAGCTATATCTACAAGGTGAATAGCAGATTCAAGTCCTCCTTCCAGAATTATCCCATAAGAAAAACCAGTGATAATGTTATTACGAACTATTTGTCCTTCCGTAGGATTTAGAAGAATAGCAACAAATTCACCATTTCCTGTTATGGTATTGTTAATAATGTCTGGTTCAGAATAATAAGGATAAATACCATTGCAATCATTATCTGCAATAAGATTATAAGATACAATTCCAACAGATACAGAGAAGTGAACTGTAGAAAAGCCGCTATTATTTGTAATTTCATTTCTATTGATAATAACATTTGAATTACTGGAAACGGCAATTCCTCTACAATTATTCGTAATAGTGTTATCTTCTATTACAATTCGGGAGCAAGAAGTGAAGATGCCGCTGGAATATCCAGGATCATCGCCACTATTGGTTATTGTGAAATTGCAGATTTTACCTGAGGAAAAACTGAATGCAACCACATGACCATTTTCTCCTCCGTCGATTGTTGTATTATCTGTACCAGAACCAATTAAACTAATATCTCGTCTTTGATGTAAATATAT
The DNA here is from genome assembly GCA_021734245.1 of Candidatus Cloacimonadota bacterium. Taxonomy (NCBI): domain Bacteria; kingdom Pseudomonadati; phylum Candidatus Cloacimonadota; species Candidatus Cloacimonadota bacterium. The sequence continues at coordinate 12,128 of JAIPJH010000037.1, forward strand.
GTTTTCGTAATAAATACCTGGGGCAACTAATATCGTATCACCAAGTTCTGCTATATTAACTCCAGCTTGAATTGTTGGTTGATCATCCGGAATATTAATAATTAATGAATGAAGAAAACTAAAAACAAAGAAGGCAAACAAAAATAACACTAAATACTTAATCTTTGTTATTACCATTTTTTCTAATTCCTATCTCTCATTTTTCACTACACAAACCTAATCTCTATTGCGGAACAACGAGATTCTTCCCAAGAGCAACCTTCGTAAGATTCTTCAGAATGACGTTATTTTTGCCTCTTTGCATCTCTGCATCTCTGCATCTCTGTCTCTTTGCTTCTCAGCTTCTCAGCTTCTCAGCATCTCAGCGTCTCAGCGTCTCAGCGTCTCAGAAGCACAGTTCTTAACTCAATGCTTCGCTTATGAGTCAAGTCCTGTTTGTGTGGCCGAAGCCGCCGGTTCCACGCTCGGTTTCATCCAGTTGTTCTGTCAGTTCAAAATTCACTGCTTCGTGTTTAGCAATTACCATTTGAGCAATGCGGGTTTGCGGTTCGATAGTGAAATCAGTTTTCCCGAAATTAAAGAGGATGATCTTAATTTCACCGCGATAATCGGCATCGATAGTACCGGGAGAATTCAACACTCCCAGCTGATGTTTTACTGCCAGTCCGCTGCGGGGACGAATTTGTGCTTCAAAACCAACAGGAAGTGCAATTGCCAAGCCGATCGGGATCAGTTTTACTTCACCGCTTTTTATAATTATGTTTTTTTGGTGGCAGGAATAAAGGTCGTAGCCTGCTGCATGTTCTGTCATGCGTTTGGGTAGGATTGCGTTTTTATCCAGTTTCTGGATATTGATTTTTAACATTTGCTTCATATTCCTTATTTCTCCCATGTTAAGGGGAGATCAAGAGGGGTTTCAGCATTAGAATTTTCGAGTTAAAATGAAATCACAAAGCATCAACAGAATTTCAGCTTTTTCTCCGTATGGTTTCAGCAGAGCTTTCGATTCTTCAATCAGTTTTTCCGCCATTTTCTTGGATTCTTCCAAACCGTAAACTGCCGGGAAAGTAGCTTTCTGAGCCTGTTTATCTTTGCCGATCGTTTTTCCCAGAGTTAGCTGATTTCCTTCGATATCCAGAATATCATCCACGATCTGGAAAGCCAGGCCGAGTTTCGTTCCAAATTTTTCCATGCGTTTCAGATCACTGTCGGAAGCTCCAGCCAGATAGCAGCCAAATCGAATTGGCAGATTTATCATACGTGCAGTTTTATTTTTGTGTATATAATCCAAAGTAGATTTTTTTACTTTTTTGCCTTCACTCAGAATGTCTATCATTTGCCCGGCGATAAGTCCGTTGTCACCGGTTTCTTGGGAAAGTTCTTTTATTATCTGCAATTGCAATTTGGATTCGATATCGGTGTAAGTGATTGCTTCGAAAGCGTTTACCAGGAGTGCATCTCCAGCCAGAAGAGCGATATCCGATCCATAAACTACATGGCAGGCTTTTTTACCACGGCGGTATTCATCGTTGTCTATTTCGGGGAGATCATCATGGATAAGCGTGTAACTGTGCATCATTTCCAATGCTCCAGCCAATAGAAAAGTTTTTTCTATATCGTCTTTAAAAAGCTTGTAGGTGTGAACCATCAGGTAGGGGCGAATTCTTTTTCCACCGGCAAAAAGTGTGTGCCGCATCGCTTTGTGTATCTGTTTGGGATATTCATCCTTTCTTGGTAAAAAACGATCTACTTCGATATTTACAAGTTCTCTTTTTTCTTTGAGATCTTTTTTCAATAACATTTTATTTGTACTCATAAATCCTCATTTATTATTGCTCTGATTTTTGTAATTTTTGAGAAAGGTCTTCAATCTTGTTTTCAACCTGTTCCAGTTTTTCATTACAGAAATTTGCCAATTCTGATCCTTCCTCGAAGAGTTTTACCATTTTATCAATATCTTCTACTCCGGATTCCAATTGGGAAACAATTTTTTCCAATCGTTTCAGAGCATCTTCAAATTTAATTTCTTCTTTCATTTTAGGATTTGTTACTCATTATTTTTTTTTAATTTTATTATCTGAATATATGCTGGTTTATTTCGTGCTCAAAATGATGTCATCTTCCAATTTATTCAGATAGTCGTAAGGGTTTCTATGTTTGCTATATCGTAAAACTTCGTAATGTAGATGTGAACCGGTAGAACGTCCTGAATTTCCCATCTCCGCAATGATCTGGCCGCGTTTTACTACGTCGCCTTCTTTTACCAGAATCTTGTTCAGATGGCCATATTTGGTTTGATAACCGAAGTTGTGAGAAACAAGAATATATCTTCCCAGATACTTGTGTTTGGTAATCTTTTTTACTACCCCATCGGCAGTAGCATAAACTGGGCTGCCGGTCTTATTTCCAAAATCCAAACCATAATGGAATGAACGCTTACCTGTAATTGGATGTTTACGCCAGCCGTAAGGATCTGAAATTCGACCGTAAGCTGGATAAATAGATGGTGTACTGAGATAAAGTTGTTCCTTCAAATCTACTTGATCCAACAATTTGCTATGAGATTCATAATTGAAATTCACTTTGCTGTGCAGTCTGGAAAATTTATTGATTAAAAGATTGTATTCCAGATTCAATTTTTCATCGATAGAAGAAAATGTGGAATCAGTGAAAGGAATACCTCCTACCCCCATTTCTCGAATCTCTTTATTTATGGATTTGAAGTTTTCATCGGAACGGATCTTATCTTCCCAGTCTTCCATCAATTTCAGCTTTATCATCATAGAATCGATTTCTGTAGAAAGCGTGTAGATCTTTTCTTTTAAAACTTCATTTTCCGATAGAATGCTGTTGGCCTGAGCAATCTTGGAATGATTATAAAAAATATAAACCAATGATGAAATGAGAACCAGCATAAATATAACAGCCGTAGAAACTATGAATACTCCCAGCTTTTTGGAAATACTCAAGTTCATCGGGCAGGACGCTTCCGTTGCCGAAAACGAGATATGCCACCTTTTACTAACTGCCATACAATACCCTCATATTTATTCTTCTCCACACAAAAAAAACATATTTCCCATGTCAAGTTATTTAAACTATACCTAAATCAATAAGTTATTAAAATATATTAAATCAAAAATAAAATCCTTGACCTTAAAAACAATCAAAAACTTAGTAAAAAAAATCAGATTTTAAGGAGAAGTTGATGATAAAGAATTTTGATGAAGTCCTGCAGAAAGTAGAATCTAATCCCAACAAAGTAGTAGTAATAGCAGCAGCACATTCCGAATCTGTCTTGGAAGCTGCTGTTCATATAAAAAAAGAACAGATAGCAGATTCTCTTTTGGTGGGAAACAAGACTATGATCTTGAAATATCTGGAAAAATATGCATCTGAGATGGTTATTGATTTCGAAATAATCGATACAGGAGATGATCTGAAACTTGCTGCCAGAGAATCTGTGAAAGCCATTCGAGAAGGTAAAGCAGAGATTTTGGTAAAGGGTGTATGCGATACAGCTACGCTTTTGAAAGCAGTCTTGAATAGAGATAATGGCTTAAGGACTGGAGAAATCCTGAGTGATGTAATGGTTTTTGAACATCCCGAAAAAATGATTCTGATGAGTGATGGAGGTATAAATCTTTATCCTACAAAAGATGAAAAAGTTTCGATAATTCGCAATGCTGTACGAGTAGCTCATGGTATGGGATGTAAAAATCCTAAAATTGCTCTTTTAGCAGCTGTGGAAAAAGTAAATAAGAAAATGCCCTGCACAGTAGATGCAGCTGAAATAACAGAGATGAATCGAAATGGAGAGATAACTGGTTGTGTTATTGATGGGCCATTGGCTCTGGATCTGGCAATAAGTGAAAAAGCTGCTAAAATAAAAGGTGTAGATTCTCCTGTTGCTGGAAAAGCAGACATTTTGATCGTACCGAATATTGAATCAGGAAATATTTTCGGGAAAGCTTTAACTTATTACTGCAAATATCGTACTGCTCATTTGGTGATGGGAGCTGAAGCTCCAATTTTGATAGCTTCTCGTGCCGACGAAGCAGAAACTAAAATGCTATCGATGGCACTTGGTGTGTTAAGTATTTTATAAAAAAAATAGTTCTGAAATCCCTGTTGAATTCGGCAGGGATTTTTTTCTTGTTAATTTTTCATAGAATTTGTAGCTGGAAAGTATGAAGATTAAAATTATTTGTGTAGGAAAAACAAAGCAGAAATTCATTGAAGCAGGAATTGCAGAATACAAAAAACGTCTGCAGACATTTGCGAAAATTGAAACAATAATTCTGCCTGATGTAAAACTGACATCTTCCAACAATATTGATATAGTAAAAAAACAGGAAAGTGAGATCATTCGGAAGCATATAAAAAATTATGAAGTTAAGGTAGCTCTGGATGAAAATGGTAAAAGTTTAACTTCCAAAAAATTCGCTGATTTTTTTGTTGATCAGATGAATTTTGGAAAAGATATAGCGTTTTTTATTGGTGGAGTGTACGGATTCGAAAAAGAAATACTGAATTCTATGGATATGAACTTAAGCTTTTCCCGTTTCACGTTTACTCATCAAATGATCAGGTTGATCTTATTCGAGCAGATATATAGAGCTTTCACGATAATCAAAGGAAAAAGATATCATTATTAACCAGGAGTTTTGTGATGAAAAAAGAATTGATAGAAATTGCTAAGAAAGCTTCAGAAAAAGCTTACGCACCATATTCCAAATATAAAGTTGGTGCTGCTCTCAAAACAAAAAGCGGCAAAATATTTTCAGGCTGCAATGTAGAAAATTCGTCGTATGGACTTACAAATTGTGCCGAACGGACTGCTGTTTTTAAAGCAGTTTCGGAAGGTGAAACCGAGTTTGATGAAATCGTGATATTCACAGATTCGGAAAAACTTCCCACACCTTGTGGAGCTTGTCGCCAGGTCTTATCGGAATTCAGCAGCGACTTAAAAATAAAGATGATCTCCAATTGTGAAGAAAAGCAGGCAACGATTGCTGAATTATTGCCTTTAGGCTTCAAACTTATAGATAAATAACTAACTCATCAGAATTCTTAAATTATAGAAAATATTTGACTTGGTGAAGCAAAGTTTGTCTTTGAGCTCAAAAAGAATATATTAATAAATAAAAGTTTGGAGGATAGATGGATTTTAATACAGAATACGATGTTGCTATCATTGGTGGTGGCCCGGCAGGTCTTAGTGCTGCTATTTATTCAGCTCGAGGTGGTTTGAAAACGGTGGTATTTGAAAAAGCACTGATTGGCGGTCAGATCGTGGTTACAGCAGATGTGGAAAACTATCCCGGCTTCGAAAATAACGTAACCGGGTTTGAAATTGCCGACAAAATGCAGAAACAGGCAGAAAAGTTTGAAGCAGAATTCAAAACAGAAGAAGTGAAGGCAATCGGCACAGAAGGACTGTGCAAAGTTGTAGAAACTACTAAAGGTCTATATAGAGTGAAATCTGTAATTTTAGCTACAGGTGCACATCCACGCAAATTGGCAGTTCCCGGTGAAGAAAAATACACAGGACGCGGCGTTTCTTATTGCGCTACTTGCGATGGAGCTTTGTATCGAGATAAAATCGTTGCTGTAGTAGGTGGTGGAGATTCAGCTGTGGAAGAAGCAATTTTTCTGACCAAATTTGCCAAGAAAGTTTACATAATTCATCGTCGCGATGAACTAAGAGCCGTGAAAATAGTTCAGGAAAGAGCCTTAAAAAATGAAAAAATAGAGATCATCTGGGATTCGGTTGTACAAGCAATTGAAGGTGGAGATTTTGTAGAAAAGTTGATCTTATTCAATAAGAAAACAGAGAAGATCAGGGAAGTAGAAGTAAATGGACTTTTCATCTACGTAGGCATAATTCCCAATAGCGGACTTTTGGAATCTCGCGTTACTTTTGATGAACAGGGATTCATCAAAACCGATGGCACAATGCACACGGAAATTCCGGGAGTTTACGCTGCCGGAGATGTTACTCACAAAGTACTACGTCAGGTCGTTACAGCCAGTTCCGATGGTGCCACAGCAGCCTTTTCGGCAGAAAAGTGGATAGAAGAAAATAAAGAAAACTTTGACAGATAATATTAACAATCTCACAACAAAAAAGAGCACCAAAACCGGGTGCTCTTTTTTGTTTAAATAATAAAAAATTAAGCGATCTCAAATTCTGTTGTTTCTGCTCCTTCCACATACAAATATTTGGGTTGTTCGGGAGTACCGTTTTTCTTGATCTTGTCGCTGTCACCATCTTCTACATAGCGCCAGATTTCCCAGGATTCACCTTCTCCATCGATACAGAATGTAACTTTTTTGTTAATGAAATCATCGATGATGAATTGAATAGAACTGAGTGGTTCAGCTTTGGTTACAGGAACACAGAATTTTTTTCGATCATAAACATACGCATCTTTCGCCATTTTCCCTCCGACTTTTTTTATATCATTTTTGAATTTTGTAAACTTTATAACTCTCAATATCATCCAGCCAGAAAACTTTGTCATCTCTTGCAGGAATAGTGATGATTATCCTGGCAAAGCGAACATTTTGTTTAAAGAATCCTGTTGTTAAAGTAGCTTTAGTCCAGATATCATCAGGATAATACTTGGTTTCGAAATCATTGATCTTCTTGCCATTTGCATCGAAAGCAACAAACTGAATTTCGATGAAATGATTTGATTTGTAATTTGTTTTTACAAACAAACGATTGAAATAAACCGATTCCGGATCGATGGGAAAGGAATCGGAAACTAAATTGATCTTTTGATTTGGCTTGCTGATCTTTAGAGAATATTGTCCACTGTTAAAATCACTATTTACTATAGAAACAAAACTTTCTGAATTATCCAATAAAATCCAGCCGGGAAGTTCATATTCATCTTGTTCAGAAATTATTTCGAAGCTTGAATTATAAATTTCATTCTGGCTGCCTTTGATATCAGCTTCCGAAAAATCTGATATCGATCCAAAAACACAACCTGAAATAAAAATAACCAGAACAAATCCCAATCTGAACAAGTTCTATCCTCCCCTACTTAAAAATACTTCTTTCATTTATGAATTTAAGCACAAAACCTACAGCCATTACATTGATCAATAAATTCGATCCACCATAACTGACAAACGGCAACGGAATTCCTGTGGTAGGAACGATGCCGATATTCATGCCGATATTCACAAATATCTGAAAGGTTAAATACGCCAAAATTCCGGTAGTTGCGTATTTAAACTCTTTTCTTTTCAACTTCTCAAGCCGCTTCGCAATACGAAACAGGAACAAAAAATAAATTAGCAAAAGAATCACGCAACCAAAAAAACCAAATTCTTCACCAATCACCGAAAAGATGAAATCTGTGTGGTGTTCAGGCAGGAAGTTCATGTTCTTTTGAGTACCCAGCAAAATTCCCTTTCCCATAAATCCACCTGAACCGATAGCAATTTTGGATTGAATGATCTGATATCCCGCTCCAAATGGGTCTCGCATGGGATCGATAAATGAAAGAATTCTATTCTGCTGATAGCTTTTTAAACTATTCCAGATGACCGGAGTAATAAAAAAGAAAAACAGATTCAATACAAATGAAAAACCGATTAATACTTTGGATAGGTTATTACGATATAAAAGATAAATCAATATAATGATGAACGCTGCAAATATAAATATTGAAACAGATGTTATCACAGCTATCAACGGGCTGATGATCAAAATAAGATAAATAAATGGAAGATCAGATACGGCAATAATAGCAAAAGTGCTGATAAGAATGGTGAGAGCAGTTCCCAAATCTGGCTCCAGAATAATTAATCCAACTGGAATGATAGTTACAATTATTGAACGCAACACTATCTTAGCTCCGGTGATGTAAGGTTGAGAAATTAATTTTGCTATCAATAAAATAGTGATCAATTTTGCCAGTTCCGAAGGCTGAAAATTCATCAAACCCAAAGGAATCCAGCGATGCGAACCGTTGATCTCGGGCATGAAAATAACAACGATCAGTAAAATTATCGTAATAATGTAAGCAGGTACTATCAGAACTTCCAGGAAAGTGTAGGGGGTTTTGATAAGAGCATAAATAAAAAACAAAGATACAAAAATCCAGATGATTTGTTTTATATAATAATTCTGGGTTTCAAAATCTATTCCGATCTTATTTGTGGAAGCTGAATAGATAGCTATCACTCCGTAAAAGAGCAGGCAGATCAGCAAAGAAAAAATAAGCCAGTCAAATTTTCTCATTTCTGTTTCCTCAAAGCATCATAGAACTGGATTATTTTACCGGCAATCGGTGCTGCTACACTTCCACCATGGCCACCATTTTCCACAAATACTATGAATGAAATTTTATATTCATCTGTTTCTACAAAACCGGCAAACCAGGAGTGAGTTTCTTCTCCCATATGATTTTCTGCCGAACCGGTTTTACCATAGACATCCACTCCGCCTACATTGGCAGCAGTACCAGTTCCATAACGTTCATTTACAGCCTTCCACAACGATAATCTCAATAACTCTAAATTCTCTTCTGATACCGGAATTTGCACACCTTCAGTTTTGAAATTGGAAGTTTTATTGCCCAAAATATATTTTTTTAGAAGATGTGGTCTCATCCATTTGCCATTATTGGATAAAGCTGCATAATAGGCACAAATCTGTAGTGTTGTAGTAAGAACTTCACCTTGTCCAATGGCAAGATTTACTTTGTGTCCGATTATAGGTACATATTTTCCATAATTATCGATGTACCATTTATGAGTCGGGAAAAAACCTGAACGTTCAGATGGAAGATCGACTCCAGTTTTGCGGGTTATCATGTTTTTCTTGCTGAATTGATTGATATCATCCAAACTGAATTTGAGAGAAAGATCATAGAAAAAAACATCACAGGAAACTTTCATGGCATCTATCACATCAAGTCTTCCGTGTCCTTCTTCCCACCAGCATTTAAAATAACGATCTCCAACCATCAATCCACCATCACAGGCAACCAGTTTCGTGTCTTTCTGGATCGTATTTGTTTCCAAACCCAAAGTAGCCATTATTGGTTTATAAACAGATCCGGGTGGATAAGCTCCGTGAATTATCCTGTCCAGCATTGGTTTATCCTGGTCGTTCATCAATTCGTTCCAGACAGTAGTTGAAATATTGCTGCTGAAAATATTCTGATCGAATTCTGGTTTGCTTAAATAGGTAAGAATGCCGCCTGTTTCAGCATTCATTACCACGATTGCACCTTTCATGTCTTCTGGGAAAATGCTGTTCGAATAAGCTTGTAATTGATTATCTATTGTCAAGATGAGATCAGCCCCATTTTGAGCAGGTTTATCTAAATTATGCTTGAATAACTGTAAATCGTTTCCACTGGCATCTACTTGAATTATTCGATGTCCATTTTTACCGCGCAGTAAACTTTCATATTGCTTTTCCAGTCCTGTTTTTCCCAGAAAACTATTTATCGTATAGCCTTGTTCTTTTCTAACTTTGTATTCTTTTTCATTGATCCTTCCCAGATGACCGCTGAAATGATTCGGATAAGAATAATCTCGAATACTTTCTGTTTTGTAGGAAAGCGAAGGATAATAATTGAAAAACTCCATTACTCTTACCAGATTGGAATGATCTACATTCTGCACGAGAAGAATTTCCTGATACAAACGAAATCTATTTTCATATAATATTTTTTCTATCTCTTCTGATTTAATGCTGAAATTCTGGCTGATAAATTCGATCAATTTTAGTTTGTCTGCTACTTTTCCCGGAGTGCAGTAAAGATTTATAGATGGTTTATTCAAAGCAATCGATCGAAATTTCTGATCGAAAATCTCACCTCGAACAGGAAGCAGCTTTTTGATGCGAACGATATTATTTTCTGCTATCGATTCATATTTCTTTCCTTCGATGACCTGCAGCCGGAAAAGAGAAGCAAAAAGCACCAGGAATAGAAATAATATTATGTATCTTACAACTCGAATAGAACTTGCTTTATACATCGATCACAAGTTTCAATTTACTTAATAATTCAAAAATATAAATTAGCAGAATAGAGATGATGCTATTGTAAACAACTGATAATAAAAAGTCGGAAAAGAATCCATGCCTTGATTGGATTGCGATTAGATTGTAAAAAATAAAGATTAAATAATAAAATAGGTTTATCAGGAAAACGCTGAAGCTAACAACAATAAATCTCCTTTTATTCACGCTTTCATGAAAATTGCTGATGATCATTGCCAGAATAATAAAAATAAGAGCGTTCATACCAAGATACAAAGGCTGCATCAAATCTAATGCCAATCCCCAGAAAAATGAAATTGTCAGTGCTGATCGAATTCCTGAATTTACACACAGGTAGATGATAAAAGCAATAATAAAATTGGGAATAATTCCCCAAAACACAAAGTTAGATGCAAAAATAATCTGAAAATATAAAACAAAAATTCCCAGAATTATCAAATTAACTATCTTCATTTATTTCTCTTCATTTACGCTTTTCTGATCAGGCAGATCGGCGTGAGCTCATCTCCCTGACCTTGTGGATTATCCAACATCACTTTTTCCATGAAATCTTTAACGATTCCATCGCTTCCACCGATCATCCAGCAACCGCCAATATCATTTATATCCATTACTGCACACTCGTTGCCAGTTGCATTCTTTATTCTTTTAGAAACTTTGGCAGGATCTTTCGGGCCTTTTATCACACAACTTTCATAAGGTGGAACCGGTGATGTGTGAGCTGCATCGATAAGAGCTGCCTGCATTCCGGCAATTCGATAGAAATCGCCTTTTCCTCTGCGTCCGATTAAACGCCCGAGTCCTCCGATAAATGCTGCAAATAAAATGCGCAGGCTTCCTACTTCATCGATAGCGCATTGCATGCTGGTAGGAGCTCGCAGTCCAATTCCGTATTTTACTTTTGACACAAATCGCCACAGGAAATTTGCCAGCCATCCCACTTTTATATCTTTAATTGGAATAGCTCTTCCCTGTGTAATTGCCAAAGGGCTTTCACTTATCGTGATGATATCATTCGGTTGAATTATGTCTCTCGTGCTTTCTGTTACCACTTCCAGAATATCATCTCCAGGAGAAAGGATTTTAGTTTTTACAGGAATGCGGAGATATTCGATATTATTAACTTTAATTGATTTTGAGTTCATTTTCATATTTTAAGTCCTTGGTAAATTGAAGAATTATTACTTGATCCAAACTGGCAGGATCGACAAAAGGTCTCAATTTTGCACTCATATAAACCTGATCTGGAGATTCTTTGAGACGCGTGATAACTCCTACTGGATAACCTTTTGGGAAAATTGTGGAAACGTTGGAAGTGATTATCGTATCACCAACAGCAATATCCGAACCCAGCTTAATTAGATTCATATAGGAATCTCCATAAATATCAGATTCCAGAATTCCCTGCAATTTGTTTCGCTTACTCATCACGCTGAGTTTGAAAGCAGGATTGTTCAAAGGCAGGATTATCGAGTAATTCATGGAACTGGTAATTACTTTTCCTACAACGCCTTTGTTGGAAACTACCGGAGAATTTCTGAGAACATCATTCAAAATTCCTTTATTCACTATCAGATTTCTTTCGAAATATATTCCGGAAAATCCCACAACATCTGCCAGAACATAAGAATAATTTTCTACATCGTATTCGATTTTGGAATTGTTTATTTCCTGTATTGTATTTTCCAGATTCACGATCTTTTTTGTTTGTATTGCCAATTGTTCCGAAAGAAGACGGTTTTTTTGTTTAACTTCGAAAAGTGACTGAATATAATTTACTGAATTTACGAAAGGAGAGAAAATAGTCTTACTTAAAAAATCTGCTTTGGTTTGTCTGGCTTCGTTTCCACCGATAATAAGAAAAAGTGATAGGGCAAAATAAAAGAAAAATAAAAATTTCTTCTTCACTTTATTTCATCTTCACTTTTTGGTTATCTTCATGTCTTTAACTTTTCAATAATTTAATCTTCGATCTTTTTTATTAAAACTTCTTTGTATTCTTCCATGTTATCCAGCACAGCTCCGCAGCCTTTTAAGACACAGATAAGAGGATCCGGCATCACGTGAACCGGAAGATCTACAGTATCCTGAATCTTTTTATCCAAACCTTTCAATTGAGCTCCACCGCCGGTAAGGATAACGCCGCGTTCAGCAATATCTGCAGCCAGTTCCGGAGCAGTTTTTTCGAATAATCTTTTTACAGCATCTATCATGGAAGAAACCGTTTCCGAAAGTGCTTCACGGATTTCCTCGGAAGTTATTTCCACTGTGATCGGATAGCCGGTTATAATATCCCGACCGCGAACTTCCATTTTCAGTTCTTTATCCAATGGATAAGCTGAACCGATTTCTTTTTTGATCTTTTCGGCAGTTTGAATTCCTATAAAAATATTGTTTCTCTTACGAAGATAATTTACGATTGCTTCGTCCATTTTATCGCCACCTACTCGAATGGAGGAATGAACAACAATGTGGGAAAGTGAAATTATGGCAATTTCTGTGGTTCCGCCGCCAATATCCATAACCAGGTTCCCCTGCGGTTTGTGGATGGGAAGATCGGCACCGATAGCCGCTGCAATTGGTTCCGAAACCAAATGAACTTCCCGGGCTCCGGCATGAAGAGCACTATCGCGAACAGCACGTTTTTCCACTTCGGTAATTCCGGATGGAACGCATACCAGTACCCTTGGTTTGATAAGAAGTCTTTTCTTCTGGGCCCTCAAAATGAGATTTCGCAGCATTAATTCCGTAACCTGAAAATCGGCAATCACTCCATCTTTTAATGGTTTGATGATCTTTACTTCTTCAGGGTTTTTACCCAGCATATCTTTGGCATCTGCGCCGATAGCTTTTATTTTTTTGTTATCGTTGGAAATTGCTACAACAGAGGGTTCGTCGATCACTATGCCAATACCTTTGCGATAAACAAGTGTATTTGCCGTACCTAAATCTATGGCAATATCATTTGCAAAAAAACTGGAAAATCCATTTAAAAACATAAGCCCTCCTGGGACCAGATAACACAATATTTTTTTAAACTTATTTTTTTGTTCGTTTCAACTGTCAAGTGGTTTTAATAATAATAATAAAATTAATTGCTAAACACGTATAAAGAAATTTACTAAGATTTTATGAAATATTTGATTTGATCAACATAATTTTCCAACTTACTTTTATAAAAGCAATTGACATGATTAAATATAATTTTGCTTTTAGATTTTATGATTTGATATAAAAAAGCAGGAGGATAAATGAAAAATTGGATCTATTTAGTTTTGTTGGCTTCTTTATTAATTTTTGGCTGTGATGGTTCCACCGATCCAGAAGGTGGCGAAGAAATAATAAATGTAACATTTCCTACCGGAACAACGATTTGGTTAGAATTCCAGACAAATACCTATTGCGAATGGGAAAATGCAACTGGAGCAAACGTTTATATCGAGATTTATAAAGGTGAAACTTTGGTTGGCATCTATCATATCGAAACGGAAAATACTGGTCATGTAGATAGAACAGAAGCTTTGGGAGATTGGGGAACAGGAACAAATTTTCGCTTGAAAGTTATCGATTCGGATGAAAATTTTGGTTGGAGTGAATATTTTGTTATTCAGGAACAGACTACAGGAGAAATAAACGTTACCTATCCAAATGCCAGTACAGTTTGGCAGGAATTTGCTACAAATACCTATTGTGAATGGGATAACGCAACTGGCGCTACGGTTAATATTGCTGTTTACAAAGGAACGATTTTCAAAGGTTTTTATGTGGATGAAACCAATAATGATGGTTATTACAGCAGGGAAGTTGCAAATGGTGACTGGGGCAGCGGAAGTGATTTCAGATTAAAAGTTACTGATTCCAATAATAATTTTGGCTGGAGTGGATTTTTCACGATCCAGGCTGCTGCAAATCCTGATATTGAAGTGACAACTCCCAATTCAAGTACGGTCTGGCAGGAATTTCAAACTAACACAATCGTGGAATGGGCAAATGCACCGGGAGAAACTCTGGATATAGAAGTTTATCAGGGCGACACGTATAAAGGCTTGTATGCAGATGATATCAATAATGATGGATATTACAGCAGAGAGCTTGCGCTCGACGATTGGGGAACTGGAACCAATATGAAATTGAAACTTATAGATTCTGATGGAAATAGCGGCTGGAGTGATGAATTTACTATCCAGACTGCTTCGACTCCGGATATAATCGTTACCACACCAAATTCTTCTACAATCTGGCAGGAATTTCAAACAAATACATTTGTGGAATGGTCGAATGCACAGGGATTAACTTTGGATATTGAAGTTTATCAGGGAAATAATTTTAAAGGAATGTATGCTGAAGAGATTAATAACGATGGCTATTACAGCAGAGAACTTGCGCTTGGTGACTGGGGAAGCGGCACTAACATGAAATTGAAGTTTATCGCTTCTGGAAGAAATACAGGTTGGAGTGATGAATTTACAATTGAAGCTGTAACTCCAGGACAGATCGATGTGCTTTATCCTGATGGAACAACTGTCTGGACAGAATACCAATTCAATACCGAATGTGATTGGAGCGGAGCTGTGGGAGATTCCATTTTTATCGAGATCTTCAAAGCAGATGTTTATGTAGACATGTATCATAACTGGACAGCAAACGATGGACATTGCAGCCAGAATGATGCTCTGGGAGATTGGGGAACCGGTAGCGATTTCCAGTTGAAAGTGATTGATGCCGAAGGAAATTTCGGTTTCAGTGATTACTTTACCATTCAAGCACTCACCGATCCCATTACTATAATCTATCCCGACAATAGCACGATCTGGCAGCAGTTTGAAGTAGACACATATTGCGATTGGATAAATGCATCAGGTCCAACCGTTTATATCGAAATTTACAAAGGTGGAACTTATCTGGATCTGTATCATGAAGAAACTGATAACGACGGACATTGCGTTCACAACGGACCTCTGCCGGATTGGGGAAGTGGAGACGATTATCAGCTTAAGATCATCGATGCAGAAGGAAATTCAGATTTCAGCGATTTTTTTACGATAGAGTAAAATTGAAGAAAATAGATTGAATTGCCTTTCCGGTTTCGGGAAGGCATTTTTTTATCTAAAAATCAAACAG
>JAIPJH010000038.1 GCA_021734245.1 Candidatus Cloacimonadota bacterium
TGCCTTTACTAACAATAGTCTCAAGTTCTTCATGTTCTGCCTTGCTTAGCGTCACTCTGTACTTTATCATAATCACCTCACTTTTGTGAGACAATTATTCTCATCCCTTGCGACTTGTCAAGCTTGACATGACACTAGATCAGAGCCAATTAATAAACAGGAAAGCTATATCTGCTTTATTGAAAAGCAATTATACAAATTATTCATATAAACAATAGACAAAAAAAATGTAACTTTGAAAATTGAACAATAAAAGTAAGAGGAGATTATATGTCAGAAATATTTGCAATATATGGACGAGAGATTTTAGATTCACGCGGCAATCCAACGGTGGAAGTGGATGTAGAACTGGAAAGCGGTGTCGTGGGCCGAGCAGCCGTGCCCAGCGGAGCCTCTACCGGCGAACACGAAGCAGTGGAACTGCGCGATGGAGACAATGAACGTTACTTGGGAAAAGGCGTTTTACAGGCAGTGGAAAATGTTAATGAAATAATTGCTCCAGCTCTTATCGGTATGATTTCGGAAGATCAGGTTCTTATCGATAATACAATGCTGGAACTGGATGGAACAGAAAACAAGAGTAAACTAGGTGCAAACGCCATTTTAGGTGTTTCCCTGGCTTGTGCCCGAGCTTCTGCCAACGAAATGGGAATGCCGCTCTATCGTTACATCGGCGGTACAAATGCCAAACTTTTGCCGGTTCCGATGGCAAATATCATCAATGGCGGCAAGCACGCCGATAACAACGTCGATCTGCAGGAATTCATGATTATGCCTTTGGGAGCCGATAGTTTTAGAGAAGCTCTACGTATGAATGCCGAAGTTTTTCATGCTCTCAAAGCTTATTTGAAGAAAAACGGACATAATACCAGTGTGGGCGATGAAGGCGGTTTTGCACCCGATCTAAAATCTAACGAAGAAGCACTGCAGGTTATCATGAAAGCGATTGAAGCTGCCGGTTATCGAGCCGGAAAAGATATCTGGATCGCACTCGATCCCGCTTCCAGCGAATTTTTCAGCGGCGGCAAATATCATCTGAAAGCAGAAAATGCTGTTTTATCTTCTGAAGAAATGGTCGATTTCTATATTAATCTGGTTAATAAATATCCGATCATTTCCATTGAAGACGGCTTGGCAGAAGATGACTGGAAAGGCTGGAAATTGATGACAGAAAAACTGGGCAATAAAATCCAGATCGTGGGCGATGACCTTTTTGTGACCAACGTGGAAAGATTGAAACTCGGTATAAAAGAAAAATCCGCCAATTCCATCCTCATCAAATTGAATCAGATCGGAACACTTACCGAAACTCTGGACACGATAAATATGGCAAAAAATGCGAATTTCACCAATGTGATCTCGCATCGCAGCGGCGAAACCGAAGATGACTTTATTGCCGATCTGGCTGTTGCCGTAAATGCCGGACAGATCAAAACCGGTTCGCTCTGCCGCAGCGAAAGAATCGCCAAATACAACCAGCTTTTACGCATCGAAGAAGATCTGGGAAGTACTGCCCGTTTCATCGGCAAAGACGTTTTCTACAATTTGAAATAATATTTTCTTGTCATTGCGAGCAGAGAAACGACGCGGCAATCTGTATTTTTTAAAAAAAAATGAGGATTAACATGAAAAAATTACTACTAATTGCATTGCCTTTATTGATTATTTTGGGATGTTCATCGGAAGGCGATATTAAGATAATCAATAGAACAGATCACAATCTTTATTTCACGATCAAGGGTGTGGATTATATTCTGGAAGGCTCGGAAACCAGCGATCCGTTCCAGAAAATTACAGTCGATACCGGCGATCAATTCCTGTTTTGGGGTGATGATGAAACCAAAGTTCACATGACATTGGAAGGCGAAACTTTCCTGATGCAGGATGCCGATGCTTCCGGTGTTCCCAACGGAATCTATTTTACCGAAACAAACTTGTATGTGAAACCGAACGAAACCACCAAAGTTTTCTGCTCTCCAACTCATGCCGGTGTAAAGCTCATCAATAATTCTTTGAACAATGTGGATGACTTTTCCTATTTTACGGATGATAATGATACGCTGAGAACTTTGAATATTGCTCCGATCTATTCGGGTGCAGAATTCTGGGCACGACTCAAAGCAACCACAGAATATGATTCCATCATTTATTCGTTCGTGATAGAATTTGATGACGGCAGCATCGACAGCAGTTATGCCGAGATTGATAATTTAATCCTGGATGAGCAGTTGTTAATAGAATTGCAGTAAACAACCTTCGCAATGGTTTTTGAACTTCTTACTTTTCGTGACCTTGCGAATGGTTGAAACTAAAAAATTATAGAAGTTTCGAAAAGTAGTTTGGAGGATAGATGGAAGAAAGTAGATGGAAATGTCCGAAATGCGGCAACACGGCTTATGAAACCGATCAATTTGCAGCAACCGGCGGTGGATTTTCCAAAGTTTTCGATGTGCAGAACAAAAAATTTACTACAGTAACCTGCACCCAATGTAAATATACAGAACTCTATAAAGCCAGCACCAGCGCGCTGGGAAATATCTTTGATTTCCTGACGAATTAATACTCTAATAAACTTATGTCATCCTGAGCGGAGTCGAAGGATAACGGAAGAAAACAAAAAATGAAAAAACTAAATATTTCAATCGATGTGGGCGGCACACACAGCCGTCTGCAATGTCAAATTGAGCAGGAGGGCAACATTCTGGAAACTTCCTGCCATAACAAGCAAACTATCAAGAGCAAACCTGCACTGGAAAAATTCATCACGCAATCGGTTGCTAGCTTCTCCGATCAGAAACCAAATAGTTGCGTGATCGGTTTTGCCGGTGCGGTGATAGATCGCAATTATGTAAAAATCACGAACTGGAAGGACAAACCACAAATCACAAGAGATGATCTGCTGGATTGGGGAATGCCGGAAAATACTTTCATGGTCAATGATATGGAACTGGCAGCCTACGGACTTCTGGCAATGAAAGAAGCTGATGAAATTCCTTCTGAAGAGTGTAAAATTTTATATATGCCGGAAAATCTATCCCAGCAATATGCACAGAATATGTTAGTAATTGCTCCGGGAACAGGTTTTGGAACCGGCAGCATTGTAGAAACACCAACTGCTTCCGGTGAAAGTTTTCAGCAGGTTATTTCCTCGGAAGTTCAGCATGTTCAGATTCCGCCCCTGGACGAAACTCACGCCAAAATGATCCAGATCATCCTTGGCAAAAAAGAAGATCGCTATTATCTGAATTATGAGGACTTTGTTTCCGGATATGGCCTGGAAGATACGTATAATGCGCTTCTGCGATTGAACGGCAAAAAGCCGAATAAAAAAACAGCTGCCGATATTGCCAGAGAAGCTGTGGCTGGATCAGATGAAATTGCTATGCAAACTTTGGATTATTTCTACAGAATTACCGGCAGATTGATCCAGACCATGAGCCTGGTTATCCAGCCTTATGGAGGTATCTTTTTGTGTGGAACTTCTACGGTAAGAAATGCCGAGTTTATTGCTAAAAGCGGACTGCTGGAAGAAGTTCATAAAAGCATGGTAAGAAAAGAACTTCTGGAACAATTTCCGATTTTTATCGTTACCCGTGAAAACATCAATATTGAGGGCGGCTTGTGGGCCGGCAGTAAGTTGTTTTAAATGCATTACGACAAGATTAAAGATAAATTCGCCCGGCTCATCGATCTGATCCCGGCTTTAAGGAAGCTGTTTTATTGCGCTTTGGATTTGCTGCTTTTACGCCAATGGTATGTGAAAAAAGCGATCAAAAAACATTTTCCGAAAGATAAACCAATTAATTTCTATGATGCCGGCGCCGGATTCGGACAGTATTCTTATTTTGTACTGAAATATTTTTCAAAAGCCAAAGTTCAGGCAGCCGACCTGAAAACCGATTACATGGCTTCTTTTGCTCGATATGCGAAGTTAGCCGGCTGGCCTGATTTCACGGCCCAGCAGGCGGATTTGGTGGATTATGTGCCAAAAGATAAATTCAATCTGATCATTGCCATCGATATTCTGGAACATATCGAACAAGATGAAAAAGTTCTGCGGAATTTCAGGCAGGTTCTGGATAATGGCGGCAAACTGATAATTTCTTCTCCCAGCACTTTTGATGAATCCGCCAAATTTGTGGAAGAACATGTTCGACCAGGTTATGATGAAGACGAGATAATTTCCAAATTAGAAAAAGCCGGATTTAAAATAGTTTCTTTCGATTATTCCTACGGAAAATTAGGACATCTGGCCTGGCTGCTGACGATGAAATTTCCCCTGAGTTTATTGGGAATATCCAAATTGTTCTTTCTACTGCTGCCGCTCTATTATCTGGTTTTCTATCCCATTTCGGCATTATTTATGTGGCTGGATTTGATGATGAAGAACAAGATGGGAACCGGAATTGTGGTTGTGGCGGAATGATGTATGATAGTATAATATCGTGCGGGGTTACGAGGCGATAACTTATCAGTTTCACGCATCCTCCGAAATATTAATTTTTCAGTAAACAACAACAAAGCACCATAATTTTATTCTGGTATCCAAACCGAAACAGAACCTGCCTGACATAAGAATTCACCCCAACCTTCACTGTTAGTTACAATGGTTTCTTTAATATGGTCTGTAACATCAATATAAGAAGTGTTTGGGGAAGCTGTTTGCATTTTTTTAAGGCCATTCTCCCCATTGCTTAATAATACGGCAATACCACCTCGGTGATTTTCATCTCCTGTACGTGTCCAACCTACACAATTGGGATGATCAAAATAATCATATTGATCACCAAAGGCATAGTTTTTCCGGGCAGCAAGAAATTTATCGATCATCCAGCGATGGCTTGGCATCTCAATTTCGTATTCTTTACCATCTTTGCCTATGTCTTTATAACTGGCTCCATAGTAATCGGCAGCGAATATGCAGGGATAGCCATCCCTTCTTAACAAAATAATTGCATATGCCAAAGGTTTAAACCATGCTTCTACAACAGATTCCAATGCTTGTAATGGTTGTGTATCATGATTACTGACCAGGGTAACAGCAAGACTTGGCATTTCTTTAACCAGGGTATTATTAAATATTCCCTGTAAATCATAATCCTTCCCTTTTTTGCTGGCATTTGCAAAATTGTAATGAAGTCCGGAATCAAACAGCATCATTCCACCATCGGTTGTCGCAATAAAATGTTTCAATGCTTCAATATTGGGTGACCAATATTCCCCTACTGCAAAAAGTTTGTGACTGCTAAAATTTCGTAAATGATTAAGCCATTCAATAAAGAAGGTTGGCTTTACATGTTTCACTGCATCGAAGCGAAAACCATCAATTCCTGTTGTTTTGATAAACCATTCACCCCAATAAAAAAGTTCTTTTCTTACATCGGGATTATTGATATCTAAATCACAGCCCATAAGATAGTCAAAATTACCTTTCTCCAGATCTACATTTTCATCAAAACTCTTACCTTCAAAAAGGTATATGGCAGCTTTTTTTTCATCCAGGGCATTATAATCGGCCGAACTAAAATGCCACCAATGCCATTCAAGTTCAGAGTATTTCTTTCCACGTCCGGGGAAGACAAAGTTGGTCCACGCTTTTATTGTAGCTATTTCTCCTTTGGGCTCATTACGATTTTCAGGATTATAAGGTGTTGCTCTGAACTCTTCGGGTCGGTCAGCACCCATTTTGTGATTAAATACTATATCGGCATATACCTGAATATTCTCTTTTTGAGCTGTTTTTATCGCTTCTAAATATTCAGAACGGGTACCATATTTTGTACGAATTGAACCTTTTTGGTCAAATTCTCCCAGATCAAATATATCATACACGCCATAACCTACATCATTTTCACCTCCGACACCTTTATAAGCCGGCGGAAGCCAAACTGCCGTAATTCCTGCTTTGGCCAGGTCGGCAGCGTTCTGGGACAATTGATTCCACAGGGTTCCATCAGCTGGAGTGTACCAATGAAAATATTGCATCATCGCGCCATTATATTCTTTCATATTATTTATCTCCAATTATTGTTTAATTTGTTCATTACTTAAGCTTACACTATCAATAATTAACTTTGATGCCAGAACTTCAGCTCGAATAACCACTTCGCCCCCAATGTTTTATAACTTCGTGTTTGTGGTGCGTTTTTATATTTCCTGCATCACTAAATAGGCAGTATATATAATGTAAAATCCAAATAAAACACCAGCTTCCCATCTATCTAATTTTTTCCGTTGTCCAGTCAACATTGATGTAAATAGAAAAACGGTTCCTCCGATTAAAATATATAAGTCCAAATTAAATTTAGGATTATAATCAATTGGTTGAATAAGGCTGCTTATTGATAAAATTAGAAGGATATTAAAAATATTGGAACCTATCACATTTCCAATTGCTATATCGCTTTTTCTCTTTGTTGCGGCAACAATCGAGGTTACCAATTCCGGCAATGATGTTCCAGCGGCTATAATAGTTAAACCGATAATTTTTTTACTAACACCCAATGTGTTTGCAATCTCAACGCTATTTACTACTACAAATTGCCCTCCCAATATCAATCCGATAAACCCGGCGATTATTAATCCCCAAATCTTTAAAGAAGATTTTTGATTTTCTGTTGTAACGGTTTGCGGGTCATTTTTCATTTGATTGAAAACATAATACAGGAAAAGACAAAACAATACCAACATAATCAATCCGTCAATTCGACTGGAATAAGTTTGTCCAGCGAATACGAAATCGTTAAGCAAGAACAATAACAATACTGCAACAAAAATTGAAATTGGTATCTGTTTCCAGGCTGTCGAAGTTTGAACTTTAATCGGTAAAATTAGTCCTGATATTCCAAGAATAATAAACAAATTGAAATTGTTGCTTCCAATAATATTGCCAAGAACAATGTCAGAGTAACCATTTACAGAAGCAATACTATTTACTACCAATTCGGGAGCTGAAGTGCCAAATGCAACAATAGTCAGACCAATCACTAAATCTGATACTTTGTATTTCCTGGCGAATGCAGAAGCTCCATCAACCAGCCAGTTTGCACCAAAAATCAAACAGACAAATCCTGCAGCAACCAATAAAATAGGAATTATCATACAATCTTTTTTTTACTCAAATGTAAGCGAATTAGGATTTCATATTTACAATAATGCATTTTTATCTCGTTTGGGTAGATGCACCACAACGTTTAGTATAAGAATAGTAGCCGACTGCGGGGCACTTTCCTGTCAAGTTACACGAAAGTTGAAGCGGGCTACAACCCTTGAATTTACTACTATCCCGGCTATTATTTTTATACATTGTTATGCTGCGTTAGTATTTATTGTTAGATATATAGTGATTTATTAATTTTATATTCAATGATAATTCAGTAGTTATTCTTTTTTTAATGAACAATTTGTTCGAATGCTTTTTCAAGAAAAACATCTTGGTGATTAAGAAAATCATCAAGAGTTTCATTGACATAAATATCAGGCAGAATTGCTGTTTTAGGGATATTCTTTACTGCTACTGCATAGGTACTACGTCCTATGGTAATAATCATTTGGGAATTTTGCAAACGAAATTCTGTGTTCTTGCCTGCATTACATTTATAGGAAGCCCCGCTTGGTGTGCCAATAAATTTGCCAATTTTATGATATTTTAATAAAGCACAGAAGTGTCCGTTGGTTGAGCCGCAACTTCCATCTATCAGCGTATAGAGATTCCCTTTAAAGTTATTATTTGGAAGAGGAATAGGATTGGCAAGGGTTTCATAATTTGAATAAGGCTCTGAATAGTATGGTTCAGGTTTTTTTAGGAGATATGAAAATAATATAGAAGCACAAAATGGGTCACCACCTCCATTCCCTCTTAGGTCTAAAATTAAATTCCTTATTTCGTTTTCGTTAATCAAAAGAAAGCATGAATCTATGAAATTTCTAAAATAATCAACTTTGTCGTAATAGACAAAAGTACTTATGGTCATTATCGCTGTACTATTATTCGTATCCAAATCAAATTCCAATTTGGGATTATTAAAATGTGAAAATACTTCTTGATGAACTGATTCATGACTTGTAGGAGTTATGTTTTTCACCTCAGCCACTAAACTATTAGGTTTAAAGTATTTAATTTCATATTCTTCTGGCAGACCATAAATATTGGCATAACTTAGAGAAAAACGCTTTATTAATTGAGCCTCTACAAAATATGGATTATTTGCATCGGCAGAAATAGTCTCCTTTATTTTTTCAAGGATAATCCCAATGGGCTTTCCATTAATTTCGGATATAATACTACCGAATGGAACTTCCATATTTTTCAAGTAATTACCACATACAACAACTTGTTCATTAATTAATTTCAATTTAAGTGGGAACAGTTTATTTGGTTTAGTAATATAAAACCTTCCCGGCATCCATGTTGCAGTATGCATACATCCAATTCTTGCTGTAATGGGTGCAAGTAGTATAAAAAAATCATCACGTGTCATTTCACAGTCAATGAGTTGATAATGTGCGTCAAACAAACTGTCTAATTCTGCTTTTGATGTATATTCGTACAAACAACAATGCTCATTCTCAAGAATTTCTCTGAATCTTACAAAATCCTCTTGAAGTAAAGTTGGAGAAAATGAATTAGTCTGTGCGTGAAGTGATTGAATAACACCAGCCAAACTATTAATGATTACCATAAAAACTATTATTTTTTTCATAACTTATATAATTATTATGAGTTAAGGCTTCTCTCAATAGCAGGTTTTATGCCCCATAACGTCCGTGTGTATTTGAAGTTTCGCAAAAATTCCTTTGAAAATCTAACTATATTTTTGCGAAATTTGGGAGAGGTAGATTTGACATTCCTTTTGAATTTAATTGCGTCAAATCTGCCGAACCAGATACACGCTGTTAGGCTATGCTTTGCCCAGTAAAATTTTTTCTTATTCATAAGAAACATTCTCCAAAACTTTTATAAGATCTAGTTTCTCCGCTAATTTCTGTGATGCAATATTGGAAATCTCATGGGTGTAAAGCGGAATCTTTCCTTGCTTCTGCAATTCGCTAGCCCATAGCTGAACTGCTTTTAATCCAAAACCTTGTTTTCTGTATTTTGGCAGAGTAAAAATCCATGCTTCACCTGCTTTATTATTTTCACGAGAAGAGACACAACAAGCAGCTATCTCATCATTTTGTATAGTGGCATAAACTATTGGATATTTTTTGTAAAATGTTGGATCAAATTGCTTGATGGCTTCATCCTCACTGCCAATAAATATTTTCGTATTCTCAGTATCCACTTGAATGTCGCTTGGAAAAATATAGGCAATATAATGCCCAGCTTCATTAAATTGCTTATTTCTCTTTAAAATTTCAATAACTTTTTCTTGTTCATCTAAGAAACTATGTTTTTCCAATTTTTCCAAATTAGCAACTAAGCTATTTGGCATCTTATCAGAGTAGAAAATATTTATTTCTTTGCCAAAATTCACTGCGATAATTTTTGGTGGTTTAGCGTTTTCGTTCTTTTCAATATCAAAATGATCAGTATGGATTTTTACGATTCTATTGCCATTGACTATTTGTAAACCTTCTAAGCCTATTTGTGCGTGAAAACAAGGTTTTGGATTTATTTTTTCCATATTATAAAAGTTTTTTTGTTTCTTTATAAAATCTAGCATAATTTTAACTGGGCAAAATTTCGCCTATCTCCTGCATATCAGCCATATGTCGTATATTCATCCATATTTGCATATATCACGAACCTTTTATGCTGTTATTTTTCATAATTAGGCAACCTCATTTCCTTCTCGGCTTCTTTTACGAAATTCATCTTTATTTCCTCTGCCAAGCTCGAGTTAATATATTGTGAACTTTCTGTCAATTGGTTTGGTTATTTTAGAGTCGGTTTCGATCCCGTCTCAAAAGATCATAATTTATAATTATTCTTCAAACACCTTTTCCTGCGGCATGCCGTAAAGTCCGCAGCCCACCAGATAAACTTTTTTATCAGCATCGATAGCTCTTTTGATGAAAGTGGTTTTTTGTTCCGGCTCGGTTTCGCCCGGTTTGGTCCACATATAGAACACCCAGCCTTCGTCATTATCAGCAGCTTCAATGAATTCCCGGCCGATCGGCTTTTCGTTGATATCTTTTAGATCTTTCATGTTCTTACCTTCACCGGCGGGATCGGGAGGATAAACGTAGCGCAACCCATCGATTCCCCACACAAAAATATAAGTTTCATCCTGGAACCATTTACTGCCTTTCACGCGAAATTGGGCAAAAGCGTCCACACCTTTCAATTCGATCTCATTCACTGCATCGTAAACCAGCTGCACCACGTCTTTTGTCTGCTGATGTTCATACATTGTAAGATCAGGAACTTTTATTTCTATCTCTGGTTTTTCTTCTTTTTGCCCGCAGGAAAGCAGGATCAAACTAAATAACAAAACAGCTAAAATAATTTTTTTCATTCTCATCTCCATCTAATCCAGATAAAAACCGGCACCGACAACCAGAGTTTCAGCTTCTGTTTCTGCTTTCTTTACAAAAACCATTTTTTTGGAAGGTTCTTTTTCTCCCGGTTTGGGCCACATATAATCCATCCAGAGGCTTTCTCTGTCTTGCAGCATTTCCAGTTCTTCTTTTACAAAATATTTACCGTTCGCATCCTGCAAGTCTGTGATGTCTTTACCAACCAGATGTGTTGAATTTGGATTTACCAGTTCCACGCCAGCCATTGTTTTTACAAAAACATATGTATTCAGGAAAATAAATTTATCAGCTTTGTCATTAAAACGGGCAAAGGCAATTTCTTTTCCTTCATGTTTCAAAAGGTTCACAGCTTCTATCACGATATTGGAAACAAATATTTTTTCCATCGGCATCTTGTATTTTCCAAAGCCAACCAGATATTCATTTCCAGCGGGAGTTACAGCCTTTTTGATGAAAGTTGATTTCCATTCCTGTTTTTCTCCGCCGGGAAGTGTCCATTCATAAAACACCCAGCCTTCGCCATTTTGTGCTGTTTCCACGAACATTTTTCCGATTGGTTTTCCGTTGATATCTTCCAGATCGATCATATTTTTGCCTTCGCCGGAAACATCACGAGGATAAACATATCTCATACCATCGAGCCCCCACACAAACACATAATCATCACCTTTGTACCATTTGCTGTTTTCTTCGCGAAATCTGGGAAAAGCTTCTTCCCCGTCTTGGTTGATTAAATCTACGGCGTCGTAAACTAGTTGTACAACATCTTTAGTTACCTGATGATCGTAAATCGAAAGATCCGGCACCTGATCCTGCATTTCTCTTTTTTGCTCTTTTGGAGTGCAGGAAAGCAAAACAATAAAAACAAATAAAACAAGTGTAAATTTTTTCATAACATCCCCCTAAAATATTTTCTTAATTTTATGTTGAATCTAACTCAAATTTTGTCAAATGATTTGGAATTATTTGAATAACTAACAAATACGAACAAAGGAAAATTATAATAATGATGAAAAAAGTTTTTTTAGTTGTGGAATGTCTTCCTGAACTGTTTGCCAGACTGTTTCACAATCTACATCGAAGTAAACATGAATTAAGTGATTTCTCATCCCAATAATTTCTTTCCAGGGAATTTCCGGATTTTTAATTTTGTAACCAGGAGTTATTCGAGCAGCAGCTTCTCAAATTATTTCGATTGATCTGATGACAGCATTTACGGTTTTCTTGTCATTTCTAAAATGCTGAAATGAAACATCTTTTACAAAAAGTAAAATATCTTCGATCTCATCTAAAATGTGTTGAATTCTGATTTTATCTTGAGGCAACATACAGATTTTTTGCGTTTAAGAGAATTTCATTACGAAAATATCTGCTCAATTCAGCAGGAGTTCTCAAATCAACTTTTCTACCAATAAATTCAGTAAGATCATTTTCCATTGAAGCTAATTTTAGTAGGCCAGGAATATGATTATGCTCAAATTCAACTAGAATATCTATATCACTTTCATTAGTTAATTCATCACGCAAGGCAGAGCCAAATAGAGATAATTTTCGAATTTTGTTTTTCTTGCAAAATTCTATTAATTTTTTCTTACCAATAATTGTATCAATCTCAAACATTTAAACTCCTTATTTATATTTCTAATATTTAAAATATTTGGTGGTCTGTCAAGTATGAAAAGTATGTGCGTTCCTAGATTTTTTTGCCATTTCAATTATTATGTTTGTTTTGTCTGCCATTACGTAGCTAATCGAAAATAGGCTAGTTGCCTACTTACTCTTCCCAGCTTCCGATCTTCCAGACTTCTTCTAAGGTTTTTCGGGCAGAAGGTTTTTCATCTTTTTGAAAGCTTTTCTCCAGTTTTTCCGGTTTATCGATAATGCCCAAAGCAAAGGCGCAGATGACGCGATATCTTTCTTTATCGATGCCGAATTTGCTGTAAACTTCATCACGTTTTATGCCTGCCATTCCATGCGTGTATAGTCCCAGTTTGCGAGCCTGTAAAGTCAATCCCATCCAGGCAGCACCACTGTCAAAATTTGCCCAGCGGTTATTCTTATCATTTTGGCTAAAATGTTTTTTGGCAATGATGAATCCTAACACGGAAGCATTTTTTGCCCACATTTGATTGCGCTCTACCAGAAGATTCAAGAATTTATCGAATGTATCTTTGGTAGAAGTAAGAAAACGCCAGGGTTGTTCGTTGAAAGCACTCTGCGTCCAGTGAGCAGCAGCGATGATGGTTTTAATAGTTTCGCACGGAAGCTCTTCTTTCTGAAACGAACGGGGCGACCAGCGTTTATAAAAAAGTTCATCTGCATCTTGGCCAGGTTTTCGATTGGAATAATCAATTTCGTAATTATCGGTATATTTCATATTTCCTCCTAAAATCTCATTCATTAAATCTCATTCATTTACAGATTTTATTTTTCAGAAGGATTGCTTCAAGTTATTTATAATATTTTTTAATTTCAGATAAAATACTTTCCGGAACTAAACCGGAAATATCTTTATTTTGTTTTATTCGACGCCTGATTTCTGTAGAAGAAATATCATGCTGCGGCATTTTGATGAAAGTGAAATATTCCAGATAATCCAGATCATCCCAGATATCACGATCGGTTTCGGGGCGTTGAGCTATAACAAATTGGATGTTTTCCAACAGCCATTTCCATTCATACCAGTTGGGTAGTTCTGCTACGATATCATCACCGGCAATCATAAATAGTTCGTCTTCCGAATATATTTCCTGCAGACTTCTTACAAGATCGGATGTATAACTGGTTTTATCTTCAACCATATCCAATCGGGAAGTTTCAAGACCGGGATAATTTTTTAAAGCTTTGGAAACAAGTTCATATCTTTTTTCAGCAGAAAGGATTGTGGTATTTTTCTTAAAAGGATGATTTCCAGAAGGCAGGAAAAGAACTTTATCCAGATTCAAAGCTTTCTTGGCAGTTTCTGCCAGAGCAATGTGCCCCAAATGAAGCGGATCGAAAGACCCGCCCAGAATTCCGATTTTCATTTATTTTTTATTTCCATCTTTCTCCCCTGTTAAGGGGAGATGTCCGTAGGACAGAGGGGTTAGCAATTTTATTCATTCATTTATTTCAATTTTCGTTCGATAAGCTTATTTATCTTTTCGGTCTCTTTGCTATCAGGGTATTTATTATTCAATTTTGTCTGCATAAGAATGGCATTATCTCTGTCTTCGCGTGTTATGTAAATTCGTGCTGCATAAAACAAAGAAAGCTTATCTACTTTGTTTGTATTTCCCAGTTCGATGATCTCGTTGAAGTACATCATTGCAGCAGGATAATCCCACATTTTGTAATAAGCATAGCCATTGTAGTATTTCTTTTTCAGCAATTTATAATGGCATTTTTGAATGTATTCGATGGCATCTTTTTTGCGCTTATCAAAGGGAAATTTTTCAATGAAAGTTTCGAAGGCATCGATCGCACTTCGCGTTTCTTCCTGCGTGTAATGAGCACTCATGGATTCTTCCCAATAGCAAACGCCTATTTGAAAATAAGCCCTGTTAATTTCTTCCGCATCATTATAAAGCTTTATCAGATGTTCATATTCAAATAAAGCGTCCATGAATTTGTTCTGATTAAAATAGCAATCAGCCAGTTTTAATTGTGCTTTGGAAGCCAGAAGAGAATTCTTTTCAAAAGCAACAGATTCGTAATATGGAATTGCTTTATGATACTTTCCTCTTTCAAAAAAATCATCAGCAATCTGCATTTTCTTTTCAATAGGCATCAATTTTGAAACCTTGTTGCTGCTACAGCTAATCAGCATAAAAGCAACTAGTAAAAGATAAATAAATTTCTTCACATCAACCTCTTTTCAGGCTTTTTCGAAAAATGTTTTGTAAGCTTTGTAAGCAGAATAAATATCAGCTTTACTGGTAAGTTCGTATAATGAGTGCATTCCCAAAACGCCAGGACCGCAATCTATAACTTCTGCTCCGTGTTCTGCCATGAATTTGGCAATCGTTCCACCGCCGCCTTCATCTACTTTGCCCAATGCACCGATCTGCCAGTTTACTTTGGCAGCATTAAAAATTTTAATTATTTTAGAATTAAATTCTGCGTTGGCATCATTAGATCCGCCTTTGCCGCCACTTCCGGTAAATTTGGTCACACTCACACCAAATCCCAGATGAACAGCATTTTCTTTTTCATGCACACTGGGGAAGTTTGGATTGATAGCAGCATTTACATCGGCAGAAAGGATCTGGCTTTTTAGAAGCGTTTTGCGCAGA
Organism: Candidatus Cloacimonadota bacterium; assembly: GCA_021734245.1. Taxonomy (NCBI): domain Bacteria; kingdom Pseudomonadati; phylum Candidatus Cloacimonadota; species Candidatus Cloacimonadota bacterium. Next base: position 14,757 of record JAIPJH010000038.1, read on the forward strand.
GTCATACTATCTGCATTTTCAACGTTTTTTGCAAGAAGGTCAGCAATAAAATCGACGATAAAAATGGATTTTGCCCCGGTATTGCCATCACTGCCAATTTCTTCTTTATCGGCCAGGTAAACGATAGCAGTTCTTTCCAGGTCTTTTTTTGCATCAAAAACAGCTTCTGCTGATGTGTAAGCACAGATTCTATCATCCTGTCCATAACCAAGTACCATGCTTTTATCGATTCCTGCATCGCGAGATTTTCCCGCCGGAACCAGTTCCAGTTCAGCGCTCAGGAAGTCAGCTTCCACGATGCCATATTTTTCATTCAGAAGACTAAGAGCATTCAATTTGATAGCTTCTTTGGCGTCTTTATCGGGATAGGGAATTGAATTGAAAACCAGGTTCATTTTAGCAGCATCTACAGCTTCACCAATTTTTTTGGTATATTGCACTTTACGAGCCAGGTGCGGCAGCAGGTCGGGCATCACAAATACGGGATCTGCGTCATTTTCTCCGATAGAAATATCAACTTTTGTTCCGTCATTTTTGATAACAACACCGTGCAATGCAAGCGGAGTAGACATCCACTGATATTTTTTTACACCGCCGTAATAATGTGTTTTCATGATTCCCAATTTGGTTGTGCTGTCTTCGTGAAGTGGACTTTGTTTCAGATCTACTCGCGGTGCATCGACGTGTGATACTATCAGGTTCACGCCTTCGCTGATCGGTTTTTTTCCAATAATCGCAATTGCTGCATTCTTAGCTCTGGCAATTCTGAAAACTTTTTTACCAGCATTTTTTTCATCGATATTTTTGAAGCCTTTTTCTTTAAAAATTTTTTCGTAATATCTGATTGCTTCTCTTTCGGTTTTAGCTTCATCCAAGAATTTTTTGTAACCTTCGGCAAATTTGAAGGCAGATTTTTGTTCTGTTTTTTTAGCTTCAGTCCAGAAACTCTTCCTATTATAAGTTAACTTTTTACTCAAATCTTCAGCTTTACTCATCCAATTTCTCCTTCATTTATATTTTTTATTTTATTTCCAGAATTTCAAATTCTCTATCACCAATTGGAGCTTTCACCACAACATGATCTCCGACTTTTTTACCGATCATGGGCTTGCCAAATGGTGAAACTACAGACTTTCTCTGATATTCATCATCTGTTTCATAAACTTCATCGATCCCGACCAGATAGATTTTCATTTCCTTTTGATTGGAAATTTCTTTTATTGTAACTTTGGCACCAAATCGAACGGCATCCTTGGGAATAGTTGAAATATCGATCACCTGCAATTTATCGATACGGCTTTTGATACGGTTATATTCATTTTCCAGATGTCGCTGACGTTCTCGAGCAGCATGATATTCGGCATTTTCGCTCAAGTCTCCCATTTCACGGGCAGTCACAACTTGTTTTATCACTTTTGGTCTTTCTTCGATAAGAACATTCATGCGTTTGCGAAGACGCTGCATTCCTTCTTTTGTTATATAATTTGCCATGTTATTTCTATTTAGTTCCTTTATTTCTTTTTATTTTTCGGCTTCTTTTTCTTGATTATTTTCTGGCCATGGAGACCAATTTTTTTCAATTTCACATTTCCGCTTCTGGCCCAATTGTCGCAGATTTCCTGCAATGTATCGTTGTAGCAGCAGAGAGCGTTGCACAAAATTTCTGCAAACACAGGATTACGAGTATTTTTGTAATTCTGGTAAATCTTGAGATAAAAATCGGGGTCGATCTTGTAGATAGCTTTGATAAGATGATAATTCAGCTTTATCATGTTTGGGCTGGCATACAGCCAGGAAGTCTCCAGTTTAGAGATAAGTGGCTCGATCACATCAGGATTATATTTCATCAATTTTATCAGCATTTTCTGCAAACTCAAAGTCAGGATCTCATTATCTTTTTTTATCCAATTCACTACCAGATCAAGATATCTCATTGGAAATTTCTTCATCAGCGGGAAGATGGTTTTATCGATAACCAGATTACACGATTTTTGATCTTCTGTAGTTATCAGAAATTTCTCGATGTAAGGAATAAAAAGATCAGGTTTTTTCTTCACGGCACGAGCCATTATATAGGCAAATATCATGCGTCCATTTTCACCTTTTTCATGCGTAAGGTAATCATAAAAAGGCATGTATTTATCGTATTTTTTGTTCAGTTTAGAACCAAATGTTTTTCCTACCAAAGTGATAACAGCATGAGGAATATTATTATCAATTCTCTGCGGATAGGCGTTATAAATAATATCTATATCATAATCGCCAGCCGGCAGTTTTCTTTCGATAAAATCTTCTGTATCACGAACAAGTCTTTCTTTCCAGTCTAATGATATCATGTTCAATCTCCTTTCATCACACAAATTCTAGTTGATGACAATAATTTTGCCACGTTTGGAATCTTTTCCCATACGAAAAACGTAATAATAAATTCCGGAAGAGATCCTCTTTCCTGCCTTGTTTTTGCATTCCCAGCTGTAGTTTTGAGCAGGATGGGAAAAAGGTCCAAACTCTTCGTTAAAGATCAGGTTTCCGCTCAGATCGTAGATGAAAATGCTGCCATCTACGTGCAGCGGAAGATTTATAAAACTTATTTCTCCAAATGCGCTCTTGCTCATATCAAGCGGATTTGGACACACTTTTAACTGTTTTAAATTTCTGAAACCCAACTCATCTGTCAAGCTGAAATGACATTTATTATGAGCTATCGACAGCTCATTTCCAGCATTATCCTGCATGTTTTCCAGTTTAATAAAATAAGGTTTACTGCAAATTTTGAATTCTTCGGCAAAATTCAAGATAACAAAACAGGAATCGGTTTCATTGTAAGAAGCGGAAACAATATAATTCTGCGCATCATTTGCCGGTGAGATCAAAGTGTAATTCTCAGTATTTTCTACAGTTTGGAATTGCATCGATTCCGAAAATGAAATACTAACTTGATCGCTTCCTAAAATCGTGGTAAAATTAATTTCCGGCGGGATCGTGTCATCTTTGTAAAGAAAGGAAAATGGTGATCCAATAGCCGGAACTCCAGTATTCCCTGATAAAGAAAATTCTAACTCATATTGCGCAATTGTAGAATTAAAATCTACATCAAAACGCAGGAGCACTGCCTGGTTCTGCTCGATAAGATTAACAGAAATAGGATTACCGATTTCAGGCGAAACAGTATAATTCCCACGATTGGCAGCAGAATTGGCAAGCGGTTTGGAAAAAGTTGCTTTCAACTTATTCTGTGAGATCATTTCCACCTGCAGAATCTGCGGAGCAAAATCGGGAACCGCCAGTTTCCAGGAAGTGGGCAGACTTTCCTGTGGGATGTAGGAATTGTCGATAGCTGTAATGCGATAATATAAACTATCCAATGGAGATAGATTTGAGTCTGTAAAGTCAAAAGTATTTATTTCTTCAGCGATAAGTTGGATTTCTTCATTTTGTTTTCGATAAACATTAAAACTATTTGCAGAATCGTGCTGCCAATTTAACTGAACGGAATTTTCATCGAGTGGAGAAACTGAAAATTGATAGGGAGTCTGCGGGCCGCTAAATGGCTCATTCCATCTTGTAAGGCAGCTTTGCACTTCGTCATCGATCTGCTGATTGCAGAAAATGAAAGCTTCATCCTGATCGGTCTGCGGAGCAGCAGTTATCACATTGGAAGCATTAGAAAATGAAGTTCCCCGCCAGATTGGGATAAATTCACCATTCTGGTAATCGATCACATAAAGATTGGGCGGAACTCCTATTATAATTTCCGCATCTCCATCGTTATCCAGATCGGCTTGAGTAAGAGAATTCTTCTCGGTAACCTGAGAAAAACTGACGTAACCGATAGTTTCGTATTCGTTATTGGCAGACGATTTGAAGAATTGGAAAAATGAGAATGAGCGGTTGGGATCGGAATAATCGGCGTTGTAACCGCCGGCACAAATTTCATTTTGTCCATCGCCGGTAAAATCGCCAACCTGAAGATAATAAGCATTCCCCAACGGTAATTTTCCATTCCAGGAAAGCTCAAATTCTCCGGTTTCATATTCAAATATCATCACATCACCATCCAGATCGGTACAAACTAAATCGGGATAAATGTCACCATCTAAGTTTTCGCAGTAAACACGATTGGCAAAGATGTTCCAAATATTGGGATCGGTAGGATTGGTGATCGTATATTCAATTGTAAAATCAGAACCATTTCGTTGGACAAGTGAAAGCACTTTTTTGGTAATACCATTAATTGTTTCATTTTTGATCAGCACGATCTCATCCAAACCATCTCCGTCATAATCGACCAGATTTGCTCCAAAAGCGATGAAAGGGAGTTCATATTCCACGTTTGGATAAACTGAATTTTCGGTTGCCAGCAAAATCGGTTTATCAGACTTCATCGTGATGATCTCAATGCCATTTCCATCGGTATCGCCAATATCATGCGGCCAGTAGGAAACACCAAAATCATGTTTTTCGACCACTTCGTTTTGATCTATGGAAAATACCTTCAAAACATTCTCATCATTTTCGCTGACAATTCCCACAAAATCAAACTTGCCGTCTTCATCAAAATCGAAAGATTTGTGGAAGGCATAGATTTGCTGTCCGGCAGCAGTTTGCACAAAACTGTTTTGATCGATAGAAAAATAATTCCGGTCAAAATCGAAAGCTTCTTCCAGGTAAATTTCCAAACCTGCTGTGTTTACTGCATTGATATCAATCGGTTGATCAGGTGGATCGTGATATAATTTTAGAACATGATTATCGTTGGCACGATTCGGTAAATTGTACATTTGTGGTGAATTTGTATTTTGCAGAAAGACGTCTTCATCGAACAGAACATTAACGAAATATTCGTTGTTTTCTGCTTCAAAACGCTGCATCCAGGAAGCATAATCTGCCAGGTATTGCGGAGCAGTCTGATCGATATGAACAGTGAAAACGAATTGATAGCTGTTCAGGCTGAAGTCGAAAACTTCCAGTTTGATCGTGTAAGCGGAATCGGGCAAATTGGGCGAGACTACAAATTCGGCGATCAAATCGGAATGAACCGGTTCGTAATAGCGATCAAAACTGGGATCTACCGGCAGCCATTCAATATTTTCATCTTCATCCTGGAAGGCATAATTTACTTTGTAATAATTAAAGCGATCGGCATCAACAGTGCCGATAATTGGAAATGATTCATGAAATCCTGAAAAATCGGTTGGCTGTTCTATTTCGATTTGAAATTCATTTTCGTGTGTAATGAGTGCTTCTGCATCGATGAGACCATTGCCGTAATTTTCATCGAATCCGGAATTTCCCAGATCGATGGAAGTTTCTGCCAATCTGGATTTAATTTCTTCAAAATCCAAACCCGGTTCGATGGAAAGCAAATTTGCCAGACATCCTGCTACAAAAGGAGCAGCCATCGAAGTTCCGGAAAGTTCATGATATGGATTATCATTGTTGTATGTACTTAAAATAAAACTTCCCGGTGCTACAACGTCAAGTTCCGGTCCGATACAGGAAAATGATGCTAATTCTTTACTGGCATTTACAGCTCCGATTGCCAGCGTGGAAGCAAGTTTGGCAGGATACATTATCTGTCGATTAATGCTTACAGAACTGTTTCCGGCAGCAGCTACAATGATGCTTCCTTTTTCATAAGCATACTGGCAGGCATCGGCGATGATGGGAGAATAATTTGCATCTCCCCAACTTACGTTAATAATGTCTGCACCTTGATCGGCAGCGTAAATAACTCCGGCTGCGGCATCATCGTCCTGCAGATAACCGGCTCCGGCAATATTTGTGGTGAATCCGCTGCGGATCGGCATAATTCTGGCATGCCAGCAAACTCCGGCAATTCCTTCATTGTTATTAGTATCGGCAGCAATAATTCCTGCTACATGAGTTCCATGAAAAAGATCATCGGAAGCATCATTATCACGCTCCAGAAAATCTCCGGTTCCAATGCTGCTGAGTTCCGGTGCATCCACAAAATCCCAGCCGCGCCAGTCATCGATGTAGCCATTTGCATCGTTATCAATTCCATCATTTGGGATTTCATTTTGATTGTAATAAAGATTTTCCTGCAAATCTGGATGTTCGAAATTTATTCCCGAATCTACAACTGCTACAATAATCTGATCATTTCCAGTGGTAATATTCCAGGCTTCAGGAATATGACAATTTTCAAAGTTAATCTGCTGTTCCGAATATAACGGATCATTCGGCTGCATCAGCATTTCATTCAGGTAATTCGGCTGAATATATTCGATACCGGAAAATTTTAGATTTTTAATATTTTCCCAATCGATATCCTGCGAAAAGGAAGCAACAAAAAACCTGTTCCGATTTTTGTTCAGAACAGGTTTTATATTTTTAATATTTTTTGTTTGCAGAAAGCTGTCGAAATCAGCCAGACCGGTTGAGCGGGAAGTTGTAATTATCGGTTCGGAAGTCTTGAAGATAAGCTGATTGGGAACCCGATCCAAACCAAAAATATTGCTTGTTATTATTATCAATATCAACCCGAAACTTCCGGCAAATTTCATAAAAATTCTCCATTTTAATTATCAGATGTCATCCTGAGCTTAGTTTACCCTGAGCTTGACGAAGGGAAGGATATGGCTTTTTTCTTTGTAAAATTTTTTACTTAAGCAATATCTTTATCGCTTGCCACATACTTCGAGACTCCCAACAAGGTGAAAACTCAGTATGACAACATTTTCACTTATCTGATCCACTGCTAAAATTTATACGTCAATCCGATCACGTGTACATCATCGATTTCCGAATTGAACGGCACGTAAGCATAATCCACATCGATTTTCTTCAGTTTAATACCAATTCCCGCGCTGAAATCCTCTGCATCATAGTTGAGTTTGTAACCCAATCTTAGTTTCAAAATCTCAGTAATATGAATATTCGTTCCCAAAACCATTTGCAATTCATCGTTATCGCTGTATTTCATTATTTTCAGTTCATTGGCAAATTTTACCGATTTTAGTTGCAGAGCTTTGATCAAAGAAATTTCTGCTGCGATTGGCAGATCGATATCTTCTTTATCCATATCGCCTGTTTTACCGATATTTTTAACAGCAGCTGCAACTGTAAGATCTTTGATGGGAGTAAGATAAGTATAACCGATATCGAAAGCCAAACCAACAGCAGAAGCAGCATCGATCTTCTCATAAAGCGCATTCAAGTTTGCCGCCAAATACATATCTGGAGTAATACGATAGCCGAAATTGGTTGTCAGTACCATATCCATCGGATGAAATTCACCAGTGATATTTCCTACATCATCGCGACTTTCCAATTTGCCATAATCCAGATAGCGATAACCAAAACCAAAAGCTTTTTTTCCCTGCGAATAATAATAGGCACCGCTGTTCATCTGATAATCGATAAGCCAGTAATTATGCGAAAAAGAGATCACTCGTTTTTTGGGCAGCATTCCCGCCGTCGGATTGCTCATAAATCCAAAAGCATCATTTGCTGTAAATGCACCCACTCCACCTTGAGCGCTGGTTGTCGCTCCGGTCGGAACTTTCAGCATTTGAAATCCGGCTTCTCCGGTTGTGTCTGCCAGAATTGCCAACGAAAATATCAGCAACGACAGAGTTAATAAAATTCTTTTCATCTATCTTTCTCCTCTATTTTTTATAATTTCGTCATTCTGAGAAGTTCTTTCATTTGCTTTGACGAAGAATAGCCAATTACATGTTTCGTCAAAATTTCATGAAGATCACTCGACATGACGGCAAACTCACTTTTATTTTTCTATCGCAAACTTGCGTTTTATCACTTTACCATTTGCCTTGATAATAGCAAAATACACGCCGGAAGCCCATTTTTTTGCATTGATGTAAACTTTTTTTGGAATGTACTTTTCACAATATTGATCCTGCTGATATATTTTATTGGCAGCGCTGTCAAATATTTTTACATTCACATCCACATCTTCGGAAGTCATGATCCTTAAAATTATTGTCATGTAAGGAACTTCATTTCCAAAATCCACACCTTTGGAGAAAACGCTGCTGAGCGGATTGGGATAGAAATATGTTTCATCTTTTAAGAATAAATCATCAGTTTCAAATGGAATAGATGTATCTTGTTGCCAATATCCTGTTCTTTGTAAATTGCAGTATTCATGCAAACTTCCGTGTAAATTCGGCATTTGATTTATCGGCAATTCGGATCGGAAAATAACACCGTCGTTACTGGAAAGATATGCCCTGAAAGGTTGATTGGAATATTCGGATAAAACAGGATAATTAAGACTTCTTTTGCTGAATGTTAGCGGGTAATTTCTGCTTAATTCAAAATTGTTATTATTAATATTTTCCCAGATACTAAAACGATTTCGCGAAAAGTTTCCCAGAATTTCCAATTGTCCGTTTCCAGTTACATCGGCAGCGATAATTCCAGCAGCAGAAATTGTGCTGTCAGGATTGGCAAGAGTTTGCGAAGGCATCATAAATGAACCACTGGCAGAAAAAACTTTGAACGTGTTTTCACCACCGATCAAAATATCCAGCTGTCCATTCATATCTACATCTGCAAAAGATGGAATCGATACAGCATTCAAACCAATTTCAACAGGGAAATTTGGAAACTTACTTCCATCCTGAGCGAAAACATAGAGCATGGAATCGGCAGCTGTGATGACATATTCAGCAGTTTCATCACTGTTTATATCCGCCATTTGGAAAGACCAGATTTCGGGATATGGTTCAGTCATTTCCAAGCCGGAAATTGAAACAGAATTTTCCGGAAGATCTTTCACGAACATTTCCCAATCACCCACCATCAGGTGAATTTTATTGTTTTCCAAAACCATGTTTGAGATAATATCTCTGAGAATTATATCCGAACCCATCGTATTGAAATCATCATCCATCGCAACGAGTAAACTACTATCATCTTCGCTGGGAACTTTCAAAGGCAGAAATAATCTCTGTTCAAAATTTGTATCGGGATTTATCACAACAGGTCCCGCCCATTTTCTATCTGTATCAAAATAAATATCATCTATGTAGCCGGGAATATCGTAATTAATAAGATACAAAGCTGCCGCGTTGGTTACATCAACTTCTCCCTGCATCAAAACTGAATTGGATAATTCATCGTACGTGCAGGGAAAAGGAACCTGGATGGATGAACCGGTATCGATAGGAAAATCAGGAAATTGCATTTCATCCTGCCATAAATAAACTTCACCATTCGGTTGCGGTGCAAAAAGCTCTGTTTCACCGTCCAGATCAAAATCTATCGCAAAAGCTGATAGCTTGTTTTCACCATCATTTCCAGCATCTAATGACCAGCCATAACGTACTGATAAAGTCATCAAAGAATCAGATTCACTGATATCATCAACTTCCAGGGGAATGCCGCCGTAATAGCTTTCGGCAGTGGGCGACCAGGAAATTCCATCATGATTGCTGAAACCAAAATAGTAAGCTAAAGAATCAGCATTATCATTGATATATCTTTTTCTGTATGCGTCGTACATGCTGCCATAAAAGCTTTCCAAGCCATATTGTGGACTATCCAGAGTCTGAATTCCGGAAGCCTGTTCCAGATCGACGCCTTTATGGGAAGCATCACCATTTACCTCGTTCATTTCAAACTCAGGATCGAAATTAGCATCGATCACATTCTCATCTATATGCCAGATCAGAATTCCTGAACCGTCTGCGTCAGGATCGGAGCTGTAGCTGTAACCTGGAAGATAAAAATCCCATTCACAACCAAGATAGCTGTTTTCCATGAAACTGAATTTGGGTTGCCCTTCGTTCACATTTCCCGGCGGGTAAACCGGTTGATCGGGAATTGTGGCAAAAGTAAAGGAAACTACGGTATCTCCATCAGCATTTACATACATGCTGTTATCGGGATTTTGCTGTCTGTTTTCGATCAAAAAATATTCATCATCGGTAATTTTGAGTTTATACAATTTGGGAGTTACATCATCGTCCGCCATAGGAAAAGTCAGTTCCAGTTCGTCTGTGGTTTCATCAATTTCCACAATGTTGTCTTCCCATCCAAGATAATGACGCGACCAGGCACAGGGAAGCGGTGGAACGTAACCGTTGGCATTCCAGACACCCGTTCCCATCAAACCAAATCCACCAATTCCATAGGAAACGCCATTACTGGAATTGTTATCAAATAATGTCGGCAAACCGATTTGATGTCCAAAATTATGAACAATTACACCAAGAAGTCCGTAGAGGGCATCGCCGGGCTGAATATAAGGTTGATTGGAGGTTTCCGGAATTATCGCAAATTCTTTCAGGAAAATTCCGTCATTAGTTTCGATGCCGGGAAAATCATCATTTTCAGGATCGATACCAGCCTGCAAAGAGCGTCGACTTAAGAAAGTGCTGTAGATCTCTTCTTCCATGTCGGGATCGGTTTCCTGTCCAGCCCCGGCGTGGATAATAATAAACGCATCAAACTCATTAAAATCGATATCATCATCTACTGCATCGATAAGATCAACCACCATTTCACAAACTCTTTCAATTTGAAGATCGTCATCACCGTAATAAGCCATCGAATTAGGAAGTGAAATCACTTCACTCCAAACTGTGTAATTATCTTCAGTTAGAACATATTCACCATGAGATGCATCCTGCCAATAGCTGGCATTGTGAAAAAGTAGTCGCTCATAAAACTCCTTATCATGAGCCAAAGAATCTGGAAAATCGGGAACCAGGTCAAATTGAACATCGGTAAATTCTACTCGAAGAGCTAAAATGCTTTGTGGTAAATCAACTTCTCTGTTGCCATTTTGCCTGCCAAAAATTTCGGAAGGATATTCTTTTGTGGGAGAATGTCCAGTTTCCTTTCCGGGAACAATTGGTAGGCTAATTAAATACGAAACAGCAATCAGCAGAAGAATTACAGTTACGAGTTTTTTTGTCATTTTCATCATCCTCAAATCATTTAATGAAACATCACTTTCCAAATAAACATAAATACCCTCTTCGATCAAAAATAAAGATAAAGAGGGTACTGAATAATTTATTCGAATAAGACAGAAAAGATCTTATTCAAATTTTGTTACTAAACTTTTCCGGACATTACATCCTTTTCATTGCACTTGCACAAACTTACGAATTCATATCCTGGAGTCCAGGTATCTGCTTTAGATTTATTAGCACGGATCAATTTAACTTTTTTGATCTCCTGATCGCATTTCGGGCAGATAACCTTTCCTTCTGTACTAATTTCGTGAGCAAGCTTTGCTGCGAATGTTCTGGCTTTTGGCATCTTAATCTCCTATATTCTTAATTCTTAAACTTTTAATTCAAGAACCTTGTAAATCTACACTCTCTCTATATATTCACCGGTTCTTGTGTCAATTTTTATTTTATCTCCAACCTCGATAAAGAAAGGAACCGTTATATCAAGTCCACGATCTGTTACAGCTTTCTTACCGCTTACAGAAGCAGAATTTCCCTTCACGTTCGGTTCACATTCAGCAATTTCCTGTTCCACAGTTGTAGGAAGTTCGATTCCCAGAATATTACGTTCGGGGTCCATTTTCATGGCAACTTCCATATTTTCCACCAGCATTTTGTCATAATCGCCAATAGCTTCGGGAGAAACCTGCATTTGTTCGTAAGTGGAGGAATCCATGAAAACATAAAAACTGCCGTCGAAATATAAATATTCTTTTTTGTGTTTTTCCACGCGTACTTCTTCCAGTTTTTCACTGGTGCGGAAGGTATTATCGATCACTTTTCCGGTTTGCACGTTTTTCAGTTTGGTTCGCACAAAAGCAGCACCTTTACCCGGCTTTACATGCAGGAATTCCACGATTTCATAAAGATCATTTTTGAACTTTATGATCATTCCATTTCTAATATCTGAAGTTGAAGCCATCTATTTTCTCCTTAAATATTTCACTTATCAAATAAGCCTGAAAAGTAATTTTTCAAGCTGGAAAGCTAAAAATAAAACAGGCTAAATGTTGGCAAGGAAAAATTTTACATCAGATTTCAGGTTGGATCGATCATCTACGATAATATAAAGTTTCTCAGAATTATTAACAGTTAAAAAAAACCATTTGACACCTGCCGTTTAAACATCAGATTCGGAAAATAAATTTTCTCGGGAGAAAAAAATGATAGAGAAAATCGGGATGAATTGTTTTTTAGTTATTCACGATAATTCTACCCCCCCCCCATTTATTTTTATTAAAATATTACATTGCAGTATATTATAAACATGATTATTCTCTACAACTCGATAAAAAACACAATTTACTATCACGAACAGGAAACTGGAAATTGCCCTGAGGATCTCTGTGATCTGTTT
>JAIPJH010000039.1 GCA_021734245.1 Candidatus Cloacimonadota bacterium
AATATATCCATTTGTTTATGGTCGCTATTTTTTCGAAACATTACCAATACCTTTTTTCACTTATTTATGGATTCAATATGAAAAAATTCATATTTATTGAAAAGGTTTTTTTTTGATACTTTTTAGAGGGAGCTCAATAATATTTTGCAATAAGTTCGTCGTAATAGCTATTTATTTCATAAACCTGGAACATGAAAAATTCCAGAGGATTTTTTATCCTCTCTCTTCTATGAATCGTAATTGTTAAGTCTTTTAGATGCTTCCGTGTATCAGCTTCTAAAATCTGGTGCACCGTCTCTTCATCTTCAAAGCGATATTTTCCATCAGTGTGCATCGGTTGATGCAGATCGGCAATATAATGTGATACAACGCCACATTCAAAAATAAATGCTTTCAATGGTGTATCCAGAAGTGACTTCAGAAATGGCGCAATCTTAGGATGTAAAACAATTTTATCGGGATTTTTCAGCATTTCATCGATCAGTTTTATTTCACGATCTATTTTATTGACAATGCTACCGCTGTGATATCCAAAATGATTGGGAGTGCAGTTATAATAATGATTCGTGAAATCTTTGAAAATTCTATCAGGAGCTTCGATACCCAAAATGAAAATTTCTGAATGTGTTTCCAGTAGATTTTTGAATGAACTGCGGCATTTATTCAATGCTTTTTCTACAATAAATTGATGCGTTCTGCTATCCCAATTCCACATAAAATTAGAATTCTATTAGAATCTTTGTGCCATTTTTCATAGTTATTTTCATTTCGGCATTAATTTGTGCGATCAAGGCATTCACCAGCTGCAATCCAAGTGTATTTGGATTTTCTTTTTCAACCTCTTCTGGCAATCCAATTCCATTATCAATAATAGTGATGCTTGTTTTATGGTTCGCTGTTTTTTTCAAGGAAAGTTTGATCTTTCCTTTTGCTCCATCTGGGAAAGCATGTTTGATACAATTCGTGATGAGTTCGTTCATTATCAAACCACAAGGAATTGCCTGGTTGATGTTCATCTCAACGTCTTTAACTTCTGCGGAATATTTAATATTGGATTTATCAATTTTGTAGGTGGAGAAAATATATTCCGTCAATGTAATAAGATACTGACCAAAATTCACTGCTTCAAAATCGGCTGTATGATACAATTTTTCATGAATCATAGACATCGAACGAACTCGATTGTGACTTTCTTTTATGATATCTATAGCTTCTGCATTTCTGGTATGTCTTACCTGAAGTTTCAACATGCTGGAAATGATCTGCATGTTATTTTTTACGCGATGATGAACTTCTTTTAGAAGCACTTCCTTTTCATTCAAAGATTTCAGCAGGTTCTGCTCTGCCAGTTTTATGGGAGAAATATCAATCGCTGTTATAATTGCTCCGCTTTTGAAAGGAGCTATTTTTATCGACCAGTATTTTTCTCGATATTGAGTTTCCGGAATGCTGTGAGGTTTTCCTGTCTCTATGCAATTCATCAAAATTTCGTACATGTCTACAGAATGATCTGCTCCAAAATCTTTGTACATAATGTTGCCGATTTTCGGCATTCTGCTTCTATTTTCTCGCACAGCAATATTAGATTGCACTACTCTCCCTTCGTTATCCACAACGATTGTTTCGATAGGACTGTGCTGAAATAATGCATAATTGAATTCTTCTCTTTCTTTTAGTTCATCCAAAGCACGTTTCTGTTCGGTAATATCTTCCACAACAGCGGTTTCGAAAAGAGGATAAAAGTTTGCATCAAAAACCAAATGAGATCTGATGCGGCAATAAATTACTTTCCCATCTTTTGTTACATACCTTTTCTCCAGATCAAAAAAATCAATTTTTCTTCGAATTAAATTTGCAAATAATTCTAAATTGGCTTCTCTGTCTTCGGGATGAGTAATTTCGTTGAAATGCATTCCCAGAAGTTCCTCGGCTGTGTAGCCCAGCATATCGCAATATTTTTCATTTACGGAAATGAAGTTCCCTTTCAGATTTGTAGAGCATACTCCAATCGGGGAATTATCGATCATCATTTTGAGTTCATTTTCTCTTTGGCGGATGATTTTCTCATTTTCTTTTTGAACAGAAATATCTACTAGAATTGCCCGGAAACCTTTTGGTTGAGAATTTTCTAAAACCAGATTGGCATGGATAAGAGCCGTAAACGTAGTTCCATCTTTCCGTATTACCTTATATTCATCACTGCCATGCAAGTTATCTTCGATCAGTTTCTGTACATTTTCCCGGGCACGTTCTTTATCTTCCGCACAGATAAAATCAAAGATATTCATTCCCTTCTTAAAATCTTTTTCGGAATATTTGAAAACCTCATAAGCTTTCTCGTTCACATATTTCAAATTTCCCTGCAAGTCGACTTCACAAACAACTTCCGGTAGCATTTTGGCAAATTGTTCAAACTTAATTTCACTTTCAATTCTTGCTTTTTCAGCTTTTTTTTTCTGTTCGATCTCTTTTCTTCTTGCCAATGCATTCTTTACAGCAGGAGCCAATCGCACTAAATGCTCTTTTATCACATAATCCCAGGCTCCTTGTTTTATGCAGTCCGCTGCTGTTTCTTCATCCAACGATCCTGTAACCATTATGAAAGGCAGGTCTGGATAATTCTTTTTTACAAAATCTAATGCTTTGAAGCCATCATACTGAGGAAGGCTAAAATCAGATAAAATCAGATCTGCATCGACTTCCTTCAAAACTTTTTTGAAATCTCTTTCGTTGTTAACAATCCAATGTTGAATATCAAATTGATTCTGCTTCAGATACATTAAATTCAACTTTGCATCTGGAGTATAATCTTCCAATAAAACGATTTTCAATTTTTTACTCATTCTTCTCTCTTCAATTTTTCTATTTTGGTAACTCGTTCAGAATCATCCAATAAAGTCCAAGATCTGACACGGCAGAAATAAACTTATCGAATTCTACTGGTTTTACAATGTAGCTGTTCACTCCCAATCGGTAACTTTGCAGCATATCGCTTTCCTGGGTAGATGAGGTTAAAATTACCACAGGAATAGTTTTTGTTCTTTCATCTTTTTTGATGATATTCAGCAGTTCGAGTCCATCAATTTTGGGAAGCTTAAGATCTAACAAGATCAATCTGGGTGGATCAATTTCCTGTGAAGTTTCATCTTTTTTGTATCTTCCTGTATGAAAAAGAAATTCCAATGCTTCTTCTCCATCTCGAACTACATGCAGTTTATTTGTAAGATTGTTTTTTTGAAGTGCTTTTATCGTGAGTCTTTCATCGTGAATATTATCTTCTACCAATAATATTTCTACCGACTTGGCTGCCATTTATTCCTCCAGACAAGGGTTAAATGGAAGAACTTTGTTACAACCATTCAAACTCCTAGATATTAATTCCCCTCTCTTCTAAAAAATCTTTGTGTCTTGTATTTATATGTCAAACTATAAATAATTTTTTTGTCTTCTTTGCAATTCGCGGATTTCATCTTTTTTCTGCAAAGTTTCTCTCTTATCGTACAAACGCTTCCCTTTTGCTACTGCCAAAGTTAGTTTTGCAATGCCATTTTCATTTATATATAGATCTTTGGGAACCAGCGTAAAACCTCTTTCCTCCACTTTTTTCTTCAGCTTTCTTATTTCTCGTTTGTTCAGCAGAAGTTTACGTTTTCTCTCTGGTTCATGATCGAAACGGTTCGCTTTTTTATAGGAACTGATATGTAAATTTAAAAGCCATATTTCATCATCTTCTATAACAGCATAAGAATCTTTGAAATTTATCTTTCCGGCTCTAATCGATTTTATCTCCGAACCTTTTAGCACAATACCTACTTCCAATTCATCTATAAAAAAGTAGTTATGACTTGCTTTTCTATTTTTAAATTCTCTCATTACAAACTCCAATATTCCTAGTCATGAAATAATTTCCGGACATCCAGATGTCAAATGGTTTTAGCAACAGAAAAAAGGCAGTTAAATGGATTGACAAAATCGAGCTTGCTGAATGTGATGTTTTATATTCATAAAGAATTGATAATAATTGAGGTGTAAATGAAAATAATATATACATGTTTTACTGTTCTAATCTTGTCTTTCTTAACGGTTTACAGTATTACGCCTTTTATTATTAGATTTGCCAGAAAAATTAATTTTTTAGATAATCCAAACGCAAGAAAAGTTCATAAGAAATCTACACCTTTGATGGGAGGTTTGGCTGTTTTTATCGGTTTTACTCTTATTACGATCTACGTTATCATTACGAATCTACACGCGATATCAGGTGCAATTCTGGGTTATCTGGGTGGGGCTTTAATAATTGTTACAGTTGGTTTGCTTGATGATCGTTTTGGGATGAATCCGCTGCTCAAACTTGTTGGTCAAGCTGTATCATGTCTGGTTTTTCTGTATTTCAATGATCTGTTGCATTTATTTGGTGCTGTTTACATCACGCTTCCATTACTATTTTTGTGGATGGTTGGATTGATGAATGCTTTAAATTTTCTGGATAATATGGACGGAATTATCACAGGGATGTCGGGTATTTTAGCTTTTGGATTTTATGCGCTGAGTTTCATCAGTCATTCACCAGCAGTTGCAGTTCAGGCAAATTTTATGGCGTTGCTTTCACTTATTTTTGCTGGTTCAGTTTTTGGATTTTTACCACATAATTTCAATCCAGCCAAGATTTTCCTGGGAGATGCAGGCAGTATGTTCATTGGTTATTTTCTTTCAACGATGGGAATTCTGGCTGGTAGATTAGTAGTAATTCGCATGAATCATCGAATTTATTATCTGCTTCCTGTATTACTACTTAGCTATGCAATATTTGATATTTCGCTGGTTAGTTTTACACGCAAAAGAGATGGTCGACGCATAAGTCAGGGTGGTAAAGATCATTCTACTCACCGCATCGATAATGCAATGAGATCTGCCAAAGTTACAGCTATCATCGTTTATCTAATCAACATCATCATTGTTTTAGTTACTGTATTAGTGCTAAAAATGGAATCAATAAAACTATTAGTTTTATCCACGATCATGTTTGCTATCATCTTTTTGTTTTTCGGTAATAAATTGGATAATATTCCAGTTGTAATTCCGGAAAATCAGCTGATTAAACCAAATAATAAGGACACATAAAATTACATGAAAATTTACAAAATAATTTTGCTTTTTATTATAATTTTGAGTTTCGGTTGCTCTGCAACATATCAATTCAATAAAGCAAATAAATCCTATCTAAAAAGCGAATATAAAGAAGCTATTCAAAAATATGATGAGTTTCTGGAAGAAGAAGAGAACACTGCTCTTAGAACTCAAGCCGAATTGGAACGTTCTGATTGCTATTATCAGCTTGGTTATGTAGAATATGAAAAACAGAATTGGGAATTAGCATCAAAGTATTTATATCTGGCAAATTCTCAAATTGCAGATACTATTCTTGATATTTGTTATCTGAATTTAGCGGAATCATCTTTGGTCAATAGCGATACTTTGCAGGCAATGCGATACTATACTTATATTATAGATTACCTTCCAAATTCCCAAATTTATAATGATGTTCTGGTAGAAAGGATCGAGTTAAATATTGCCCTTCGAAAATACGAAGCAGCCTTTGCAGATTATGTTACGTTATACGAACGTGATGCACAGTCAAGTCAGAGAAAGGAAATACAACCCAAAATCGATAATTCAATGCCGTATCTTTTGCAAAAGGCTGAAAATCTGAAAACTGAGAAAAGATATCTCGATGCCGTAAATGAACTCTTCCAATATACTCGATATCCGCTTGCTCAAAAAAATGAAATACTGGAAGAAATCTGCAGTTTGTATTTGATTTTAGCAGATCAACAAATTGATGAGAAAGCTTATAAAGCAGCAAAAGAATATCTGGACAAAACTTTGAATACATGCGCGAATAAACAAGCTATCGTCGAAGGCAAAATTTTCCAGGTTTGTTCAGATCTGATTACAGAAGGGGATTCTCTTCAAAAGGAATTGAAATTTGATAAAGCAATTGCAAAATATAACCTTTGTTTTGTTTTAACATCAGATTTCAATGAGGTTACTCAGAGGATTGACCAGGCAAAAGCCGACAAAGCCAAATATCTAAAAGCTGTTGAATTTGAAAATATCGGTGATCAATACGAAGAAGATGAAAATTATCAAGCTGCTCTTACTTCCTACAGGCAGGCAGCATCCTATTTCGCTTCAGATAGAATTCAAAACAAGATTTTCAGAACCCGCAATCTTATCGAAGCTGAAAAAGATCCCAAAGGTTTTGCACTCAGGATAATCCAAAATTTGGATAATGGAAAGATAATTCGTCACCTTGAAACATTGAAGCAGAACATGCAGGCAAAATATGGCCAATACACGCAATTTTCCGAGTGGAAAGTAACTTATGCTATTGGTGGTTATAAATATGAAGTGAGATATGATGTTATTGCACCAGAAGAAACTTTTTATTTCGCCTGGCGAGTTGATCTTTTAACACAAAATGTAACTCCTTCCAATAGGGTTTCCGATGAGATTATGATCAGCGGAGATATCATGAAACATACGAAGCAGGAATAATATGAAAAAACTAATTCTTGTTACCATAATTTTATTTCAACTTTCAAACTGGTTGTTTACCGAGGAAATTAAGAATTTCTCTGATCCGCAGAAATATGGCTGGGATACGCCAGAAAAGCTGTTTACATATCGGGAAGACCTGGTTCGAAGGCAAAAACTTTTGCAATTATACGATCTAAAAAAACAGGAAGTTGCAACTAATATGCTGCGATCAAGTCTTATTCCCGGCTGGGGACAATATTCTGCTCATCGATACACAAAAGGACAGATTATTTTTATTTCCGAACTTTGTATTCTGGCAGGAAGTTATCTTTATTATCGGGAAGCAATGGATAATTTTGATAAATATAAAGAAGCAAATTATATTGGTGATATCAATAAATATTATAAGAAAGCTCAAGATAATTATGATAATTCGCAATATTTACTTGGAGCTGGTTTGGTTTTGTGGTTATTGAATATCTATGATTCGATCGGATCTACTGAAGCTTTCAACAATGATACCTGGTTCACACTTTATGAAAATGAAACGAATCGAATTTCTTTGGAAATGAACGGTGTTTCATTCAAGTTTTGATGAGGTAATTATGAATTTTAAATACATAGCTGTTTTACTTATTCTCATCCTGGTAATCGCCTGTTCACTGGATTATGAAAATCCTCTGGATCCTAATAACAGCGGCATCGATGTTCCTCCAAAAGTGCGTGGTTTGAATGTCGTTCTTACCTGGCAGGATTCTGTTTACATCACCTGGCATCCGATCACAAATTCTCAGATCGATGGATATTATCTGTATCGTTCTCTGGATGAAAACGGATACTATCGACCTCTTACTGAAGCAAATTTGAGCCCTGTAGATACACTTTACAAAGATTCCGAAGTTAATATAGTACAAAAAGAATACTGGTACAAAATTTCTGCCTTCAAAGCAGTGGCAGATACTGTGCTGGAAGGTTATCGATCCGAACCCGAAACCTGGAATTGATAAAATTACTGCCGTAATATTTACCCTGGTTTATTATGCTGAATAATTCAGAAAAGATGTTATTATCTGCTCTAAATACCGAGCAGCAGAAAGTCGTTCGGCACACCGAAGGCCCTGTTCTGGTTCTGGCAGGAGCAGGCAGCGGAAAAACCCGCTCTGTAATATATCGAACTGCTTATCTCATCAATCAAAAAAAGGTCAGCCCCTGGAATATCCTGGTAGTTACATTTACCAACAAAGCAGCTCGAGAACTGCGGGATCGTCTGGAATCTACTTTCGAAATTTCTACTCATTCGCTTTGGATCGGAACTTTTCATTCTATCTGCACCAGGATTTTGCGATACGAAGAAAATGAACTTCCCTTCACATCAAACTTCAGCATTTACGATGACAGTGATCAAAAATCGATCTTCAAACGGATTTACAAGGATCTCAATATCGATCCCAAGAAATTCAATCCCAGAAAAGTAAGAGAGATCATCAGCCGACAGAAGAATTCATTGATACTTCCTAAAGATTTCCCCGAATTCAACGAATCGAATTACTTTACTGATATGGTTTTAAAAATCTACACCAGATATCAAAACTTTCTGACCGAAAATAATGCTCTGGATTTTGATGATCTGCTGATGTACACAGCAATTTTACTTCACGAAAAGGAAGACATCCGCCAAAAATATCAGAAGAAATTCCGTTTTGTGATGATCGATGAGTATCAGGATACAAATTATGCTCAATTCAAGATTGTAAATTTAATCGCCAAAGTTCATCAGAATCTCTGCGTTGTCGGTGATGATGATCAGGCAATTTACAGCTGGCGAGGAGCAGATATTCGCAATATTCTAAGCTTCGAAACAGATTATAAAAATGTTCTGAAGATCAAATTGGAGCAGAATTATCGTTCACCAAAATCGTTTCTGCAGGCAGCAAACTGCCTGATAAAAAACAACAGTGAAAGACATCAGAAAGAACTGTGGACAGCTTTGGAATCGCAGGAAAAACCAGAACTTGTTAAACTGGAAAATGAAAACAGGGAAGCAGAATATACAGCATT
Organism: Candidatus Cloacimonadota bacterium; assembly: GCA_021734245.1. Classification (NCBI taxonomy): domain Bacteria; kingdom Pseudomonadati; phylum Candidatus Cloacimonadota; species Candidatus Cloacimonadota bacterium. The sequence continues at coordinate 8,599 of JAIPJH010000039.1, forward strand.
GCAGATCGATGAGCTCCGCAAAAAACAGATCAGTTTGAATGAATGTGTGATTTTGTATCGCACAAATGCCCAATCGCGAGTTTTTGAAAATGCTTTCATGCAATATAAAATTCGCTATCAAATAGTTGGTGGAGTAAATTTCTATCAGCGCAAAGAAATCAAAGATATTCTGGCTTATCTTAGAGTTCTGATAAATCCTGATGATTCGGAAAGTTTCTTAAGAATCATAAATTTTCCTTCTCGCGGAATTGGGAAAGTATCGATTGGAAAGCTTCTGGATAAAGCTGTGGCAACCGATCAGAATCTTTTCGATACAATTGCCGAGAAAAATTTCAATTATCTTTCCAAAAGAGCTGCTGCCAATCTCACAAAATTTGTCGATCAGTTGGAAAGCTGGAAATTGCTGGCTGATTCTGTTCCTGTTTCCGAGCTGGCAAAAAAAGTAATTGAAGAACTCCATCTTATCGAGCTTTACGATGATAGCAAAGATCCCAAAGATATCGCCAGAGTAGAAAATATTCAGGAATTCATAGCTGCCACTGAAGAGTTCAGCGAAAATTATGCAGAAGAAACCGGTGAAGAACCCAGATTAGATGAATATCTGCAAAATATTTCTCTGCAGACGGACATGGATAATCTGGATGAAGATGAAGAAGCAGTGAAGCTGATGACAATGCACAATGCCAAAGGCTTGGAATTTGATCATGTTTTTGTGGTTGGCTTGGAAGATGGACTAATTCCTCATTCCCGTTCGATCTACGATTTGGGAAACGTGGAAGAAGAACGCAGACTTCTTTATGTTGCCATCACCCGAGCACGAAAATCTCTCAAATTAACTTATGCCAGAACTCGCAGAACTTATGATGCTGTGCAAACCACCTTCCCAAGCAGGTTTCTTTCCGAGATCGATGAAGATCTTTTGAAGCAGGCAGATTACAGTTTCTATGAAATGCAGGCACCCAGATATAGCAGCAGCAAAAAACCTGAACAGAACGTTACATTGGAAACGGAAAAATATTTTAAGATTGGACAGAAAATATATCATGATAAATTTGGTAAAGGTGTTATATTAAATGTGGATGGAAAAGGAAATGATGCAAAATTGACGATTTCTTTTTCCGGTGGAAAATTGAAGAAAATAGTTGGTACCTACATCAAAACGGGTATCCGAAAGTAAGAAAACAGGAGAAAAGGTAAAAAAAATGAACAACACGAAAAAGTGCCTGATCGCAGTATTGATCCTGCTGCTTGCAATGAACCTGTTTGCTACGAAATATGCCGGTGAGATTTTCAGAATGGGAGCCGGTGTACGTAACTTTGCGCTCGGAAATATTGGCCTTTCCGACACTAATACAGCTGGTGCTGCTTATTGGAATGCAGCTCTGCTGAATGAAATCAGTCAAAATCGCTTTGAATTGATGCATGCTGAAGAGTATGCCGGACTTTTAAAATACGATACCGCTGCTGCTGTTTGGGGCAGGGAAAACAAAATCTCAGTAGTTATTACTCGCATTGGGATCGATGATATTCCACTTACAAAACTGGAAGATCCAAACAACGCAATTTCCAGTTCCAATCGGCCCTACAAATACAAATCGGTAAATAACTCCGATATTGTGGTCTATGCTGGAATTGCCCGTAAATTCGGAAAATATATTATCGGGATTTCACCCAAAATGGCTTATCGAAACCTGGCAGAAGAAAGCGGATTTGGTTTTGGTGCCGATCTTTCTACCTATTTTAAATACAGTAAAGGTCTCATCGGAATTAAACTTCACGACTTTTTTACAACCCAGATCCTGTGGGCAAACGGCACACATGAAATCGTAAATCCCGGCTTGGATGTGGAAGCAAATTATAATTTGCAAATACCTGTTATAAAACGTTTAGCAACAATTTACGCCGGAGGTGATATCTATACTGAAGGCCGAGAAACAGCTGCTACAATTGCTCTGGGGCCACTCAGTCTGGACTTCCATTTTGGCTGCGATTTAGAGCTCAGTAAAACTGTAAATCTTCTGTTAGGATACGATGTAAATAATATCACTTCCGGCCTTGCAGTGCAGATTCGCAGCTGGCAGATAAATTACGCTTTCGAGAATGATACCGAACTGGAAAATTCACATCGCGTTTCTGTAGGATACCTCTTCTAAAAATTTTATGAAAAAAATTGCAGTTCTGGGAATTACCGGTTCGATCGGTACATCCACGATTCAGGTTGTACGAAATCATGCCGATCAATTCCAGATCGTGTTTGCTTCTTCTCACAATAGTTATGATCAACTTTTCGATTTGGCATCTGAATTCAAAATTCCTGAACTGGTTATTACAAATGAAGATATTAAATCTCAGATAAATGATATTCCTGATTCCATAAACCTAAGTTTCGGGGAAGAGAATTTAATTAAAAAATTAGAGCAGATCGACTGCGATATTATTTTGAACGCAATCTCAGGTTCAGCGGGATTGCGTTCTTCTTTTACTGCTATTTCCCGCGGTATCGATCTGGCTCTGGCGAACAAAGAATCTCTGGTGATGGCGGGTCATCTGCTGATTCCACTAATGAAAAAGACCGGAGCCAGGATCATTCCTGTTGATAGCGAACACAGTGCCATTTTTCAAGCAATCGGCAGTACACCGCAAAAAGAGATTAACTCGTTGATTTTAACCGCTTCCGGTGGTCCATTCCGCAAGCTACCGCTGCACGAATTTGACCAGATCTCAGTTGCTGAATCGTTGAATCATCCCACCTGGGAAATGGGCGCAAAAATCACTATAGATTCTGCCACAATGATGAATAAAGCTTTAGAGATCATCGAAGCACACTGGCTTTTCGATATGAATTTTGACAAGATCAAAACTGTTATCCATCCTCAATCTATCATTCATTCTTTTGTAGAATTTGTCGATGGCTCGATCTTGGCACAAATGAGTTTTCCCAGCATGCAGCTTCCAATTTTGTATGCACTTTCCTATCCGAATAGAATTGACTCCGACTTGATGAAAACAAATATCCTGGATCTTCCCAATCTTACATTTGAAGAAGTTGATGAAAACCGATATCCGCTGTTTGCATTGGCTCGAAAGGTTGGACAGCAAAATGGTATTCTACCAACAATTTTAAACGCAGCTAACGAAGCAGCAATTCAGCTCTATTTAGATCACAAAATAAGTTTTACGGAAATATCGAAAATTGTCTATAGAGTTATAGAAAAATCGCAAAATAGATCAAATCCATCTCTGCAGGAGATCATCGACACAAATCAACAGGTTTTTGAAGAAACACTGGCAAATTATCAAGAACTGAAATAATTTTAATACTTCGGTTTAAGATCGAAGTTTTAGATAATATTTACGACAAATGATACTGACAACTGTTTTGGTATCATTGCGTTTTCAGGTATTGATAATGAAACAGAAATTAACGAAATCGCCGTTATTTTTGCCGCTGATCTTCTGGTGCGCCGGAATTATCATCGGAAATTATTTCAATATCCCGCATATCTTTATCTACGCTGGCTTCATCTTAATTTTGAGCTTGGCTTTTATCAAAAAAGTAAGAACTCCCGCACTTTTTGTTCTTATCTTATTAACAGGAATATCCAGGATCGATTTCCAGAAACGTTTGCTTCAAAATCCATTTTCAGAAATCATGCAGAAACATTCCAGAATTCAACAGAAAATTACTGGGAGAATAATATCAGAAGTTTCAGAAAAAGATCAACGCTTCAAATTTCTGATGGAACTGGAATCCATAAATAATAAACAAATATCGGGAAGAATCAGGCTTTCCACTTCCAAACAAGATCTTCAATATGGCGATATTATAGAAACTATCGCTGTCCTGCACAAAATACAAAAAGGCAGCAATCCATCTGTTTTTGATGCCGAGAAATATTTCTATCGGCAAAACATCCAGGCTGTCGGTTTTACCAAAGATAATCCCAAGATCATTTCAAATGACGCTTCCATATTCCAGAAAACAATCATTAATATCAGAAAATTCATTGTTCACAGGATCGAGAAACGCTTTCCTGCAAATTCCGGTTTCATAAAGGCAATTACAATTGGCGATAAATCGGAGCTGGATGATATGAGAAAATTACTGGGCAGAGCCGGATTAAGCCATCTGCTGGCAGTTAGCGGGCTTCATGTAGGTTTAATTGCTCTAATTCTTTTCAGCTTCTTAAAATTGATTTTCAAGCGCAACTTTGCCAGATTTCTTCTTATCATCACGCTTATTGTTTACGGCTTCATCTGCTATTGGCCGGCATCTGTTTTCCGGGCAGTTATTATGATCTCTCTGTTTTTATTATCAAAGATCATACAGCGAAAAGCCGATACAAATAATATTCTTTTCTGCAGCCTTATCGTGATAACTGCGGTTCATCCTTATCAACTTTTCTCGGCTGGACTGCAGATGTCTTTCATGGCTGTTTTCGTACTGTTAAATCTTCTTCCTCATATCAAGCTTCTCAAGCTGGAAAAACAGGACATCTTTCTTTTAAGTAAAACTAAAAAACTGATAAATTATGTTTTGATAATGTGTTTCAGTTCATTTTTTCTAAATCTTTTTTTAGCACCCATCACGATCTATCATTTTCAGCAATTTGGCTTTAACGGAATTTTGGGAAATCTGCTGGGAATTCCAATAATGGGAATAATCCTGCCAATCTCCTTGCTGATAATTTTTCTACCACCTATTTCCTGGCTTATTTCTGTCTATCACTCTGCCTTCTCATTTATCATGTTTTTGTTTAATTTCTGGTCGCATTTTGCTGCTCAACCTCCCTTGCATTTCGATTTTATTTCAGTTGATTTAGAACAGGCAGCTTTTTTGTATTTGTTATTATTTTCGGGATTCCTGTTTTTCAGCATAAAGAAAATCAAACGTAAACTTATCTTTTTGTTTAGTTTTGTTTCTGTTTTGATCGTATTCATTTTAACCTTTCCGTCATCAAGTAATTATAACAAAATTACCTTTTTCGATTGCGGTTTGGGTGATCTGGCTCTTATTCAAACTTCGGAAGGCAAAAATATCATGATCGATACTGGACCGACAGAAAGAACTTCTCTGAGTTTCGGGCGTTCAGCTCTTCCCTACTGTCAGAATAATGGGATCAAAACTATCGATAAGCTTTTTGTTACTCATGCTCATAACGATCATTATGGCGGATTGGAAAGTGTATTGGAAAATCTGGAAGTAAAAAGTTTAGTCATTACAGATGAATTTACTGGCAGAAAAGTCTGGCAGAGATATCAGGATGAAATTGATCAGGAAAAGTGCGAAATAATTCTAATTACAGATACTATTTCATTTTTTTATGATGATTTAACTCTTGAAATTCTGCATCCCGATAAAGACTTTCACCATGAAAATATCAATAATAATTCTATTGTAATTTTAGCTGATTTTGGAGAATTTGAAGTAATGTTTACCGGTGATCTGGAGCTGGAAGGAGAGGAATATATTCTGCAAAGATATGCGGATTTCCTGCCAGCAGAAATTCTGAAAGTTGGTCATCATGGCAGCAAAACAGCCAGCAGTTTAGAATTTGTAGATCATGTGCATCCGCAATTTGCTTTTATTTCTACTTCTATTCAAAATAGATTCGATTTTCCTCATTCCCAAACACTCTCTACTTTTTCTTATCTGGAAGATAAATTATTTATCTCTGGAAAGGATGGAGCGGTTCAATTGCTGATTGACGAAGATATGGTTTTTATAAAATCATTTCTTTCTGAGAAAAAGTACTCAATCAAGATAGAATAAATTCTGAAATTCAGCTGCGATTGTTAAAATTTATCATGTACCTCGTTTACTCCTGAACGAGTTGTTTTTTTACTCACGATCAAGAGTGATCGTGATACATTTTTTGTATCTCGTTCACTCCTGAACGAGAAAATTTATTCGACATCCTGACGACTCTAATCGAATTTTTTTTTGCAGGATCTCGTGAATTTTCTTTCAGCTTTGCTTCTCTTATTTGTTTTAAATTCTGAATCAATGATTTATTGAATTTGAAATACTCAAAATTAACATTCGGAAGAATCCCGAAAATTTCGGGATACATTCCGAAGATAAAAAAAAGCCCCGATCGAAATCGGGGCTTAATAGTTATCCAAGTAGGATTACTTCATTAAGTAATGAAAAGTTGTCCCGACTGCAAGCAGCCGGGACGAAATTCTCTTACTTCATAAGTATCATTTTCTTAGTAGACTGGTAATAAGAAAATAGTTGAACCGAATATCGGTTCGAAGCTGCTACAAAAAAGCCCCGATCGAAATCGGGGCTTAATACTGCTATTTGTAGTTTACTTCATAAGTAAAGAAAAGTTGTCCCGACTGCAAGCAGCCGGGACGAAATTTTCTTACTTCATAAGTATCATTTTCTTAGTAGACTGGTATGTACCAGCTTTCATTTTGTAGAAGTAAACACCACTTGAAGTTTGTTTGCCACTATCATCTTTACCATTCCAAAGTATGTTGTGGTAGCCGGCTTCAAGTTCACCGCTTACCAGTGTACGTACTTTTTCACCTTTGATGTTGTAGATTACAAGATCTACAGTTTCATCCTGGTTCAATCCAAAGGCAATAGTTGTAGTTGGATTGAATGGGTTTGGATAGTTACCTTCCAGTGAAGTTACCAGAGGAATCAGGTTAGGATCATTTCCACCCGGTTCAGTATGAATAACTTCAACATCAGCACTCCAATCACCTTCATAACCACCTGTGAATACAGCAGCTACATTGTAGATGTAAGTTCCTTCAGGAACGTTTGCATGCAGATGGAATGTAGATGTTGTATTGGTTACAAGCACGTCATCCTGATATACGTTGTAAGATTCTAATGCACGTGTATCAGTTGGTGCACTCCACTGAACAAGAATATTTGGCCAGTTAGAGTTAGCTGTAACACCAGTAGGTGCTGGAAGTGTAATTGTGATTGCAACTGGTCCAGCTGGATCAGAATCACCATCGTCATAATTAGCTACGATAGTATAATCGTAATCACCTGCATCTAAGCCTTCATCTAAGAATTCATAAGTTGCAGCGCCCACACTACCGATTTCTGCGCCATCACGATACAGAGTGAAGCCAAGCAGATCACGAGATGTTTCGTTATTTACCACAGCGTGAGTACTTCTGGTTCTGAAGCTTCTGTTATAAGCAGCTTCCAGAGGTGCGCCACTGTAATTAACTCTTCTAACATTCTGTACTCTTTCATTTCTGGTAGCACCGATCAGTTCGGTTTTACCCATGCCAGCTACTGCATCACTTTGAGATACAACACCAGTAATTACCCAGTTGAAATCTAATCCTGCTCCAAGATTCGGAAGCAGATCCCAGGCTCCACTAAAGTACATCCAGGCACCTTTGTCTGGAACCATCGGTCCCATATCAACAGCAGCAGGATGATCTCCGGTTGCACTGAGGTCGTAAGCAATCCAATACTCGTTTCCAGCTACCAGAGGTACTGGAGTTGTGAGTATATGATTTGTGAATACACCTGCGCTTACTGAAGATGTAATATCTTCTTCGTAAACAAGTGTGCCAGGATCGCCAAAGCTGCCGCCTTCATATACCTGTACTCCAATATAACTGAAGTCCATTGAGTGTAAGAAGACATTCACACCGGAAATTTCCCAACCACCATAATAGGAACTAAGTTCCACATCATCGAAGCGGGCTGCGCAGATAAAGTCTGCGGCTGCGCCGGTTCCGATGCCGTTATTATCATAACCACTATGATGCTGGATTTCTTCGGTTGCTCCACCTGGAGCTTCCCAGGTAAGAAGTACATCGTTGAAGTTTTGCACTTCTCCTGCGAAGTTGTTGGGAGGATCCAGAGGATCTGGTCCACCAGGATTTACGATCATTGTTACAGGAACTGTTACATCTGGTCCTGCATTGTTGGCAATTACCAGGACTGCCGTTTTGGTAATGTCTTCCAAATCTGTAGCATTTAAGGTAACTGTAACTGTTTCAGAACCGCCTTCAGGAACAACACCGTTCATTGGATCTGCAGAGATCCAGGGATCGTCGCCAGCACCCAGTTCCAGAACTGCGATATAATCGGGAGAACCTTGCAGCAGAACGGCAATAGTTCTCATTCCTGTCGGATCCCAATCGTTCATAGCTGCAGCTCCACCAGCGATTGCGCCGGCAGCACCCAGTGATGTTGCATCGAACATGGCCAATTGGTTCAGGTTATTAGCTGCATCAAGACGATATACATTACAGCCAGGATCTTGACTATGAGCATAGAGGAAAGAACCTTCCGAACAGTTTTCGAAAGCCATTCCATACATTGATCCTGCCCAGGCATAAGAATTCAGAATTGTTCCGGTTCTATCCCAGTTTACGATGTTATCACCCCAGTTACCACTCCAGAAGGTGTTGGTTACTTCATCATAAGCAATAGCTCGCACTGATTGACCTGCTACGTTGATGTTGTTGGCAGGAACTGCTGTACCGGTTGCCGGTTCCCAGCAGGTAACGCTGCTGTTGGCAGGTGAGCCATACAGATAGTCGCCGTCGAAAGCACTGTCACGGCAGCCTGTGAGAGGCAGTGTGATCGCACCGATGTAGTTTCCAGCTGCATCAAACTGGAAGGATTGATTACTTCCGCTCCACTTGTGAGCATAGAAATAAGTTCCATCCCAGCCCATACCGGCAAGGCCTACTTGACCGGTCGGAGTATCGACGTCGAAGATCAGCAGATCATCCCAGAGGTCATCTACTGCACCTGTAGCGTATGTTACGCGAGGAGCTTCTTCAGAATTGCGGGAAATACCAGATCTATGAACCTTGAAGCTGTTATCAACTGGACCATCAGATGTGTCAATGATCGAGATATCAAATGTTAAATCACCTGTTCCTGTATTGGATATTGTAAGATCGACATCCATAATTTGATCAGGATCAAGTGTTTCGTTAATTTCTGTTGGTGCAACCACGATTTGCGGGTTACTTACTGCGTATGTGAAGGTTTCTTCAATAACTGCTGATTCACCTTCATCATACAGAGCAGAAACACCAACTGTATAAGTTTGTCCTACAACCAGTGTACCATCATCAAGATCATATTCTGTATCACTGATAGCACCAGCTACGAGTGTACCATCAAGATAAACATTGTATTGATCTAAGAAAGCACGTGTATTTTCGGTGTTAGGTCTGATCAATCTGGCTGTGTGAGTAGCAACTTTGCCATCAGTTCCTTCATAAGTTACATTCAGGAATGGTGGATTTGCTTCATTCCAGCCATCGAATACCAGATAATAAGAAGCACTGTTATCTGTAGAATTGATTCCAAGACAGAACCAGTCGTTAGCAAGAGCAGCTGCCAGATCGGCATTTGCTGTTCCGCCAACAATATCTACTTTCCAACCAGGTGCAAATGCAGATGTTTCCAAGAAGGAATTATAAATATTTGTCTGGATTTCAGCCATCAGGTCTGCTGGAGCAGCTGTAAGTGGATCGATAGCTACGCCTGTAAGATCCCAATATGGCCATGATGTATCATTCACATAACCGTTAAATTCGATTTCTGTGATTGTAGATCCATCTGGAATACCGGAAACGTCGAAGTTCATCCAACCGTCTTCTGTATCCCAACCAGCAACCATACTATCATCTGTTAATGTAGCACCATCGGTTGTACCTGTCCAGTAAGGAACAGCCTGCGGATCGACTTGCACAGTAGCGCCACCGCCGCCACCGCCGTCGCCGGTGATCAGTACATCATCGATATACATACCGGCACGATTAACGACTGTAGTAGCATAGAAGGCAAATTCGATATTCACTGAGGACAATCCGTTATAAGCTGACAGATCGACTTCTTGATACTGCCAGAGCGGATTTTCATCATCTACGGAGAAGACAACATCTCCATTGACCCAAAGTTCACAGTAATCCCATGAACCCCACATTTCTCCCCAGTACCAGAAGCTCATTGTAGCATCTGTAACCGATGAGAAATCGAAGGTCTGGCTCAGGAAGCTGTAACCGCCGGCATTGGTGTAATCGCCATTGATAATAGTTCCCCACATACCAGTGCCGGAATAGGCTGCATCTGGAGGATTGAAAGCGCCTGTATAATTGGCGATGTTGTAGGAATCAGTCCATTCCCAGTCACCAACAGGATCCCAGTCTGCGGATGGAATCCAACCACCATCATCACTTTCGAAATCACTCCAGTAAACTTCTCCGCCAGGTCCGCCGCCACCGGGAGCATCCCAGTCTGCGAAACCACCGTCTGTAACGGTTAAGTTCTGTGGTGGATCGAGCGTAACACCACCACCATCATAAACAAATGTATAATCTACAGGATCAGATTCACCTTCATCATACAATGCTGTTACTTCTGCCAGATATGATTGACCGTCAACAAGTGTGCCATCATCATAATCAAAGAACAGATCAGTTACAGCAGCACCGACTAAAGTACCATCAAGATATACATTGTATTGGTCTAAGAAGGCACGTGTATTTTCGGCAGGTCTTCTCATCACGCTGGTATATTCAGCTTCCAATTGACCGCTGCTTTGCAGTTTCGGCATTGTTGAACTGATTTCCACTTTTTGACGATTAACTGCATTATGGAAAGCAAGCTCATCAACTCCAAGAGATACAAATCCAGAAATTACCCAGTTGAAATCCAGAGTTGCGCCAAGTTCTGTAAGCTGATACCAGGCTCCACTAAAGAACATCCAGGCACCGTAATCTGCAACCATTGGTCCAGCATCAACTGCTGCCGGATGGTCGCCTGTAGCATGGATTTCATAGCCAATGTAGTAGTCATTTCCAGATACCAGTGGTACTGGAGTTGTGAATACATGGTTATAAGCTACACCAGCTGTTACTGGTTCAGCAGTAATATCTGCACTGTAAACAATTGGTCCTGGTGCATACATGCTGCCACCTTCATAAACCTGAATTTCAAGGAAATTATAGTCTAATGAATGAACTACAATACTTGCTTCAGTTAAGGAATGAGTATCGTAGTAGGAAGCCAATTGAGCACCGTCGAAGCGAGCAAGGCAGACAAAGTCTGCTGCTGCTGCGGTTCCAATACCATTATTATCATAACCAGTGTTATGCAATATTTCTACTGCTGGTCCGCCGCCGCCTGGAGCATCCCAGTCAGCAAAACCATCGTCTGTAACGGTTAAGTTCTGTGGTGGATCGAGCGTAACACCACCACCATCATAAACAAATGTATAATCTACAGGATCAGATTCACCTTCATCGTAAAGTGCTGTTACTTCTGCCAGATATGATTGGCCGTCAACAAGTGTGCCATCATCATAATAAAAGAACAGATCAGTTACAGCAGCACCAACTAAAGTACCATCAAGATATACATTGTATTGTTCTAAGAAGGCACGATTGTTTTCAGTTTTATTTGCAATTTTTCCTACCTTAGCAACAGGTGACTTAGAACTCTTGCTATCAGTACCACCGATACCGTGGATATAAACATTATCGATTACCCAGAACCAGTCCCAACCGGGTTGTACTGAATAGAAACGTACAAGTACACCGTCGGAACCAGCAACTTCTGCTGTAATATCTACAGTTTCGTGAGTTTCACGAAGATCGGTATTGTAACCCCAAACATTTGTCCAGGTTCCACCAAAGTCTGTAGAAACATCAACATAAGCCCAGTCATCAGTATCAATGGCATTGAAGTCATTATCGAATTCCAATATTACTTCGGTGAAGCTAGTTAAATCGAGATCAGAAACCAGAATTAACTCGCTATCAATAGGATAGTTTTCATCAGCATCAGCAGCACATACGCTAGTTCCCTGAGCAGGAGCTGGTAACGTATAGGTGTTTGGATAAGGATCAGTATAAATCAGCCAACCACCAGGTTGTCCGTTATTTTCTACTGTCCAGTTTCCTAAGCCAGACTCAAAGTCATCGAAGAAGATGTCTTGAGCACCACCGCCGCCGCCTGGAGTATCCCAGGTTGCATAACCCATATCATCTACGAACAGGTTAGTGGGAGGATCAAGTACTGGAGGAACACTTGGGTGTTCACCAAGATAATCGAAAGTATTTTGAGGATATACAACCCATTCAGAATCAGTTGCATTTGTTCCGGCAGAAGCAGGCCAATTTGTATTACCCGTCATTACGTCATCTTTTCTTACGAGAGTATATTCATGGGTCGCTTCAGATACACCTGCAACATCCCAGTATATATCTTCATCTGGATCACCAATAACATCGATCAACCACCAGGTCGTACCACCATCATTTGTCCATTCCAAACCGCGTGCATCATTACCATTGAAATGAACAACACTTGGGTAGCCCAGTACTTCGTCTGCATTGGCAGGATCGAAGAGAGCAGGATCTGTCTGGTCTGTAATGATAACCCAAACATCTCCATCTGCTACAGTTGCACCAGCTGGGAAATAGTGTTGATATTGCCAGCCACCACCATTACTAGCCTGGTTAATGCGGAAATTATCAAGGTTGATATCTGCACCTGTATTATTCCATATCTCGATAGCTTTATTGTTGCTGCTGCCTTCAATATATTCAGAGAATAATACATCCGGAGGTGTAGGAGGAGCAGCTGTTTCATATGTAACTACCAGATAAGGAGGATTAGCTTCATTCCAACCATCAAACTCGATATAGTAGGAAGTACTGTTATCTGTTGAATTAATACCAATTGCAAACCATCCTTGTGCCATTGCTGCAGTCAGATCAGCTATAGCATTTCCACCCAAATCATGTTGTCTCCAGCCAGGAGCTGCAGAAGCACCTTCTTGGATTGCAGTATAGGTTCCAGCCTGAATATCAACAAATACATCTACTGGAGTAGAGGTAAGAGGATCCACAAATACATCATTTATATCCCAATAAGGCCAGCTACAATCATTTACATATCCATTAAATTGAATATTTGTAATTGTGGCACCAGCTGGAATAGCAGATGTATCGAACATCATCCAGCCATCTTCAGTATAAAGACCACGAACTTCACTATCATCAGTAAATCCAATAGTAGGATCTACAGAACCTGTCCAATATGGAGTAGCCATTGGATCAAGTTGAACTGTCGTAGGTTCAGTTCCCACGTTCATAGTAACAGGAACAGTTACAGGAGAGCCTGTAAGTGAGTTGTTATTAACCAGGATTTCACCTGTTTTCACATCACCATTAGCCAGTCCTGTAGCATCAAGTTGAGCTGTAAATGTTTCAGTAGCACCAGGAACTACAACGCCAGGTCCCGGATCAGTAATAGAAAGCCAGGTTTCTGTTACACCAAGTTCATAACCAAAGATAAGATCTGGTGTACCTTGTGCCAAACCACCAAGTGTGTAAGTTCCACCGATCAGATCGGGTTGCAGGAACAAGCCACCAGCGATATAAGCACCAGCGCCCAAATCACCATCCACACTGTGTGTTACGCCAGTAAGTGTGAGTGTGTTCAGGTCATATTGTTCTATCTGACATCCGCCACCAGTAGAAGTACCGGTGAAGATCCACAGATATGGTCCGCCAGCTGTAAGGTCGTCATAAGCACAACCGTACATACTTGGTGGAGCTACAATTGTATTCAGCACAGTACCAGTTCTGTCTACAAGTTCAAGATCTGAAGAGAAGTTATTGTACCAGAATCCATCATTTACAGGATCATAAGCAATAGCTCTTACTGAGTTTGGTGTGGTAATTGTGCTGATAAGCGTTTGTGTATTGAAGTCCATTTCCCAGATGTAACTGGAAGCGTCGGAACCATAGAAATACTGACCGTCATAAGCCAGGTCTCTCAGGTTAACAACACCAGGAATTGTAAATGTTTCAATGTAATTTCCCTGCAGGTCAAATTTTACAATTTCACCAGCTCCATTCCATTTTGTTGCATAAAGGAATTGTCCGTCTGTTTCTGCACCGGCAATACCAGTAAGACCGGAAGGAGTATCTACATCATAAGCAAATTGCACATCCCAGATAGCATCGGTATTTCCGATATTACGAGGAGTGTCGCCAGTTGTAGATTCTGCATAAGGACTGGAAGTAGCTTCGCCTTTCCAACCTCTATAATTTGTATGATGCGTATTATCGCTGATGAAATTGAGGCCTGTATTATAAGTAAGATCATAGTTACCGTTATTCGTAACCGTGAAATCGATAGGCATTGTATTATCAGGTTCTACATACTCATCAACAGCCATAGGATCTACAGCAATTTCTGCCCACATAAGACCGAAATCTTGAGTAGCAACAGTATTACCGATAATATCTATAGTATGAGTTTCAGGAATATAATCGCCAAAAGAAGCCGTAATATCATATGTATCAGGAAGAAGTCCTGTAACTGTATAATATCCCGTTCCATCTGTTTGTACAGTATATGCATCAATAGTTACATCGGCATTTACAATTGGATTTGTAGTACCATATTCATAAACATAACCTTCAACATCACCTGTAGTCACAGGATTAATCATAAAGTTATCAATATGGAATCCAGTAGTGTAGCCACTAAAGTTATATTTAACATTCGTCCAGAACCTTACTTTAAAGTTTCCGGTTATCGGACCAAGGTTAATTGCTTCATGCAACCAGCCTGTTGTAGCGCCAGCTGGTTGATAGATGTTCTGACCTACCTGAACCCAGCCGGAACCGTAATCAACATCCACACGCATGTTGGTGTAGAAGTTATTGTACTGATAGAATGCGTTCCAGTCAAATTCCAGCAGATAAGTATCACCGGTTCCAATGAAATAGCCAATCGTTTGAGCCCAGTGTGTGGGGTTAATTGTCCAGACATCGGTAGCTGTTGGTGTGGTAAAGTTTGTAGATCCATTACCAGTCATTACCATGCCGCCAGCAACATCTGTTACATAATTTGCCAGAGAATCCCAGTAAACATCAGAATCTATGTCAGTAAAATAATCTAAATACGCTGGAAGTTGATCTTCAAATGTTTCATTTAATGGAAGAGCAATATATGGAGAAGTACGAGTAGTGAAAGACCATTCAGTTCCAGTGGAAAGTCCATTAGCATTTTCAGAATCGATTCTCCAATGATAAAGAGTATCAAATCCTAATATCGGGATATCATAAGTAGTATCAGTTGTAGGTTGATTATCAATAATTATGACATCGCTGTCATCCCACAAAGAAACATAGAATGTATCTGTAGTAGGATCACCTGTCCAGGAAAGATCTGTTTCTTCGTTAACATCAACAGCACCATCAGCTGGAACCGGATTTGTAGCAACAGCCGGAGGATTTACCGCATCAAATATATCCACGTCATCCAGGCAGATATCGCCATAGAAACTGGTAGATTCCATAGCACGGAAATCAACAATAATTGTTTGACCAGCCCAGGGAGAAAGATCCACTGATGCCAGTTCCCAATGATCTACTGTATCAGTAAAGATCGCTACGTCAGCAGTTGTAGTCGTTCCATCGTTGATATCAATATTTAGTGTTGAACCAGTTGCAGCTTGATCACCAATCCAGTAATAGAATACCAAAGTAGGATTAGCAGCACCTGTCAAATCAATTTGTGGAGTATAAAGATGAGCAGGAACAGTTTCCGGACTAGAATCATCCACGCCAATGTAGAATCCACTATTTCCTGTATTTTCACCATTGGCTCCATGGCCTATAGCGCCATCCCAGAATTCCCAGCTGTCCCCAGCTACAACAGGGTCGATCAGCCAGTCTGCAGGAAGAACATCTGTATCAAAGCTTTCATTGAATGGTAAAGTAAATACTGCAGGAGCAGCACGAGTAGTGAAAGTCCATTCTGTTCCTGTAGTAGTGCCAACAGCATTTTGGGCATCAATTCTCCAGTGATAGAGCGTGCTGTAAGCAAGGTTTACAGGAATATCATAGAACAGATCTGTCGTAGCTTCACCATCCACGATCATTACATCAGAATCATCCCAGAGATATACATAATATGTATCTGCCATTCCATTCCATTCCAGATTTGTATCGATATTAACATCGATTGCTGCATCTACAGGAACGGGATCTGTTGGAGCTGAAGGAGGATTTGTGGCTGTAAGACCATCAAATCTAACATTAGCCAAATAATTTCTTTGGAAAGATGCAGTTGGTGGAGCTAATGGATCGGGATTAGTTGAATCACTTCTGTAAATCAAGCCACGTACATCGTTTGTGGGTGTACAGAAAAAGTCATCGGAACTGGAATGATAGCCAGCTGTATTCTCATCCCAGGCAATTACTAAATTTTCTGTACCATTATAAGTAAATGATGTGTCTAGTGGAATTGTCATCCAACCACCAGCAGCAGGTGGAAATGTTAGTGCTCCATTAAACACTTCAGTCATTGTTGTAACATCTATCCAATCATCGCCATCCACAAAACTTGTTTGTGTGGTATGACCCATATAGATAACAATATCATCTGGATCACCAAAACCTGCTGTAGACTGATATTGATACTGCAAGGCAGTAATGTCGCCCGAAGTATTAATTTCAGAAGACAGGTAGATTACATTGGAATAGGAATAACCGTAAAATGGTTCGATGGGAAGTGCCTGGTTTACATCAGTTCCAGTTCCTACCTGGACAAAACCCCACATCAGGCTTACCATAAAGGTCATTGCTATAATAAAAATTATCCCCTTTTTCATAAAATTCTCCTTAAAAATTTGTTAACGGATCAATTGTAAAAAACCAATAATTGCGATAGTAACGATTTGATAAAATATTTGCGATAGTAACGTCTTCTTTGTTTAAAAATCGATATTAGCTTCTCATTTCTTTTCATTAAAATTATCCCTAACCCAACTAATTTCAAAAAGATACCTTTACTTATTATATTTCACCAAATACACTTCGCCATGTATCTGTTTTGGGAATCTTTTTGTCAAATGTTTTTCCAAATTTTTATATGGTAGTTTTTTACCTTATAAATAATTATATATTAATAAATGTAAAAATGAATCATGCTGCTATTTGATTTTATTATAAGGCTTTACGGTTTTTTTTATAAAATCTATATTCTAACCATAATGACGTAATTACAATTATATAAAAGAGTTACTAAAACGATATATTGTTTAGCAAACATCAGAAATAAAACTGATCAATATTTTGAATAAAATTTGACTTGAATTTAACAGGAAAAACGCTCCGAGCCACCTTATAGGACTAATTACTATTCACTGGAGTTCAGGTTTGACTGGACTTCAGGGAATGATCCTCAACTCCAGTTTCGCAAAAAGCTCTTCTGAAGTCGAGTCTCGTTAATTGATCTCATCAAATATTCTTCTAATTATGAAGAAGCAATAAATATAAAAAGCCCCGACTTTCATCGGGGCTAACTGCAAATGGCTAAATGCCAACTGCTATTATTTCATCAGGACCTGTCCTGTGAAATTCCCGAAGGACTATTTCATCAGGATCATCTTCTTGGTTTGTACGAACTTGTCGGCAAGGAAAAGTTCTCCCGAAAACAAGTTTCGGGAAGTAATGAAAGAAAAAGCCCCGACTTTCATCGGGGCTAACTGCAAATGGCTAAATGCCAACTGCCACTATTTCATCAGGACCTGTCCCGTGAAATTCCGAAGAACTATTTCATCAGGATCATCTTCTTAGTTTGTACGAACTTGTCAGCAAGGACAAGTTCTCCCGAAAACAAGTTTCGGGAAGTAATGAAAGAATTACGCTCCGACCCAAGCCGGAGCGTAATTCTATCTAACCAAGAAGCTGTCTATTTCATCAGAATCATTTTTTTAGTTTGAACGTACTTGTCGGCTTTCATTTTGTAGAAGTAAACACCGCTGGATACCTGCTTGTTGTTATCATCAATGCCGTCCCAGGTTACTGTGTGAGAGGTTGCTGTAAATTCTCCATCTACAAGCGTTCTTACCTTTTCACCTTTGATGTTATAAACATCGATAGTTACATGACCGGCATTGGCCAGATTGAAAGCTATCGTTGTGCTGGGATTGAAGGGATTCGGATAGTTGCCGATTAGCTCATTTAAAGCTACAAGATTATTGCCTGCTCCTGTTCCATTGTAGGTGA
>JAIPJH010000040.1 GCA_021734245.1 Candidatus Cloacimonadota bacterium
CGGGTTTTCAGTACGTTGTGTGAGGGATTAAATTTTGTTGTCTATTTGACTATTTGACTATTTACCCGGTTGAATAGACCTTCGGTCTTATGCGAAGCATATTCAACTGGGTTTGACTACTGATTCCGACGCCCCGGTACGCTGAAGCTACAGGGCAAGCAGTCGGGATCGAAATTCCCCTCTAACAGAGGGGTGCGGCTTTAGCCGCGGGGTGTTTTCTGCCAGCCAACAGTCCCATTAACCACCGGCTTGAGCCGGTGGAGTAGAAGCGACCTGAAAGATAATAATAACCGTCTCAACGGTTTCCAGCCTTTCCCATACCAGAAAACTCTATTGAAAAAGTTCGACAAAATTAGTTGCTCCCCATCATTTTGAACATTTTAATAAAAAATTCAAAATAAAGGTTGACGCATAATCCTTCCTCTAATTTTTGAACTTATGAATGAAAAGTTCAAAATTAGTTCAGTATAAAATGAATATTGAATTAGAAGGAGGTGAAATGGCTCGAAGAGAAGAGATCCTGGAAGCGGCTCAGCATGCTTTCCTGAAATACGGCATCGAGAAGATCACTTTAGATGATATTGCTCATGAATGCGGTATTCAGAAAACAGCTCTATATTACTATTTTAAAAACAAGGAAGAGCTTCTGGCAGAGATGATCCTGCTCAAAATCAATGAGATTCAGGATAGAATAAAAAAGGCTGTGGATGCTGCTGGCAGCGTGAAAGAAAAACTGAGAACTTACATGAGCACAAAAATAAACATCATGCGTGAAAATATGCAGTTTTTGCAGCTATTCGATAAAGAAGGTTTACCGATGAGAGCGCAGAAATTCCTGGAAGAAAATAAACAGAAGCTGATGCAGACGGATTTCTGCCTGGTCAAAGATATCATCAAGCAAGGGATAAAAAATCAAAAAGTAAGCTATGAGCTGAAAGATTCTCTGGTTCTGATGATCCTGGGAGTTACTTACGGAACATTTGTGGGACGCTATCTGGAAGATGCAAATTGGGATGTGGATGAAATGATCGAAACTTCGATCGAAGTTATTTTTAAAGGAATTGAATAAAGAGGTTTTTTTAATGAAAAGAGATTTAGTAATTATCATGCTGCTGATTCTTTCTCTTTCACTGTTTGGAATGCGCAACCTGACCTTGCAGGAAAGTGTGGAATTAGCCAGAGAAAACAACAAAGGCCTACAGAAAGCCAGAGAAGAAGTAGGAAAATATCGCCAGGAATACAACAATGTGCGCGGTAATCTTTTTCCTCAGATCTCGCTTTCGGGTGGTTATCAGTTCAGTCATACCAGACTGCCAGATTCGGCAATTCCAAATCTTCCCAGCCTGGTTTCTATGCTGGACAGCACAGCAACCGACAACGATTATCTCATCAGTGGTTACATTGATGATGGATTCAGCTCATTTTTGCCTGCCAAAGAATCCGATGAATATTCACTGGCAGGATCGGTATCCTTGAGTCAGGTTATTTTTATGGGTGGAAAATTGATAAACGGCATCAATATAGCAGGAAAGCTTTACCATTTGCAGGAAAAGCGATACTGGCTTGAAGAGCAGAATCTTATCTTTAATACAATCGATCTTTACTACAAAACAAAACTTGCAGTTGAAGTTGCCGAGATCCAGCAGGAAGCCTTGAATTTTGCCAATCTTTATTTTCAACAGGTACAGGATATGTATCAGGAAGGGCTGGTTTCAGAATATGATCAGCTGCGGGCAGAACTGGAAGTACAGAAGCTGGAACCGGAAGTATTGGAAGCGGACAAAAATGCCAGATTAGCTCGGGAAAGCTTTGCCAATCATCTTAATCTGGATGAATCTGATATCCAGTTAATTGATGATATTGAATTACCAGAAATGGAAGAGATCGACCTGGAAGTAGCAATCGAAGAAGCGATGCAAAACCGTATGGAACTGGAACTTTCAGAGATCGGTGTGAATGTGAACAAAGTTACTTTACGTTACGAAAAAGGTAACTTTTTACCGAATATAGGTATCACAGCCGATTATTCATATTTCGGTGCAGATGAAGAAAAGATCGAAAGTGATGACTGGGGAAGCTCTTACACGATAGGAATTGGATTTTCCATGCCGCTTTTTACAGGATTTTCCAATTCATCCAAGATAAGAAAAGCCCGACATTCCCTGAAGCAGGCAGAACTTGATCATCGTAGTTTGCAGGAGATGATCGAGCTGGATGTGCGAAATTCCTACTGGCAGTTGAAAGCTGATCTGGAAAAGATCAACACGCAAAATCGTAACGTGGAACTGGCAACAAAAGGACTTGATATTGCTAATGCCCGTTATGAAAATCAGGTTTCCAATCAGCTGGAAGTGATTGATGCTCAACTGCAATTGAAAGCTGCAAAATTAAGCTATATGAATGCCAGATATTCAGCGTTGATTTCCTACAAGAAAATGCTGAAAGCAATGGGCAGAGAATTATAAAAATGAATAAAAATACCCGTCTTTCTGAGGAATCTACAAATTTTCGAAGAAAAATCTCTTTCTACGGCATCTATAGCTTTACTTACGAAGAATCTCATGAAATATCTTGCAGCTTTACTTCTCAAGTAGTAAAGAGATTCTACCTGATAACAATGTGCAAGAGACGTACAGCCTTCGCTCAGCTTCGGCTTGGCAGGCAGAATGACGGTTAATATTATAAATAATAAATATAAACGGAGATAGAAATGAGATTAAAATTAATTATCTTTTTAGTGATAGCAAGCTTGCTTTTCCTGGGATGTGCCAAACAGGAAAAAGCAGAACAAAAGAACATGGAACAAATTTACAAAGAAGAGGGAATTCCCGTGGAAGTGCAGTCGATGCAACCAGAGACTTTTGTAAAAGAATTATCCTACAACGCTACTCTTACCGGAATGCGTCAATCGGCAGCTTCTGCAATGATTGGTGGCAGGATCGAAAAAGTTCATGTGAAAGTTGGTGATTATGTGAAAAAAGATCAGGTTATGTTCGAATTTCCCGAAGATGCACCTGCCGGTCAAATGACGCAGGCAAAAGCAGCTTACGATCTGGCGGAATCTACTTACAACAGAATGCAGAACTTATATGAAAAAGGTGGTATTTCCAAACAGGATCTGGATGGAGTGGAAACGCAGTACGAAGTGGCAAAAGCCAATCTGGATGCGGTTTTACAGATGCTTAAAGTACGAGCACCTATCGATGGTTACGTAACTTCGGTAAGTGTGCAGGAAACTGATGGTGTTCACGCTGAAACTGTGCTGGCGTTAGTTTCTCAAACCAGGAAAATGAAAGCGCGCATCTGGGCTACCGAAGACGAAGTCTGTCAGATGAAAACAGGACAGAAAGCAACAGCAACCTGGAACGGAATTACCTTAATTGGTAAAGTTACAGAAGTAGCTATTTCTATGGACATGGCACACAATGCTTTTGGAGTGGATCTGGTTTTCGATAATTCTCAAAACATGTGCAAAAGCGGTGTTATCGGTGAAATTGCCATTCAGACTTACGTTAATGATAAGGCATTCGTAATAGAACGTTCCAGCGTGAAAGATGATATGAACGGAATGTATGTTTTCATAGCACAAGATGGTAAAGCTGTGAAATCTTACATTCAAACCGGACAGGAAAACGGTTCATTTGAAATCATCGATGGAATTGCCAAAGGTGATCAGGTCATTGTGAAGGGCTTGAATCTGGTAACTGATGGAGCAAAAGTAAAAATAGTAGCTACTGGCAATTAGCCTTTGCCCCATGCACTTAGCATTTACGGAGTAAATTATGTTTTTATCAAAAGTATCAATAAATAGACCGGTGATGATAACGATGATCATTATGGTTTTCGTTGTCTTTGGATTGCTGGCATTTTTCGGCTTGCCCATCAATCTGATGCCAAAGGCGGATCTGCCGTTTGTAACGATCCAGACAATCTATCCGGGAGCCGGTCCGGCCGAAATCGAAACTCAGATCAGTAAGAAGATCGAGGATGCAGTTTCCACGATTAGTAACATCAATTACATAGAATCGTATTCCATGGATAATGTTTCACTGGTGATCATGAGTTTTGAACTGACCAAAGATGTGGATGTGGCAACGGCGGAAGTTACACAGAAAGTCGATGCCATTATAAATGAATTACCCGAAGAGATCGATAAACCAACGATCGGAAAATATGATATGAGTGCCGAACCGATCATTGAACTGGTCCTCAGCGGAACTCTTTCCGGACTCAAGCTTTTTGAAATTGCCGATAAAGAATTGAAGGATCGATTTTCTCAGATCGAGGGAGTGGCAAACGTTAATATTTCCGGCGGCCAAAAACGCGAAATTCATGTGAAGTTCGATGATAAAGTTGTCTTCCAGAACATGATCTCGATCCCGCAATTTGCTCAGATCCTGGCAGCACACAATATGGATATGCCGGGTGGACAATTCCAGCAGAAAGATCAGGAATATTCTGTGCGGCTTTCCGGCGAACTGGATGCAGTGCAGGAACTTAAAGAACTGGAAATTCCAACTTATTTTGGAAAGAAAAAATTAAATCAACTGGCAGAAGTTACAGATGCCGGAGAGGAGATTCGCAAGCGTTCAGTGTATTTCAATAACCAGGAAAAAGTGAGTAACGATAACATTGTGCGAATCAGTATCGTAAAAACTTCCGAAGGAAATCCGGTAGATATTGCTCGTGATGTTCGCAAAGCTCTTTCTTCCATCAAAAATGAACTTCCTGTGGGAACGGAGCTGGAGATCGTGGACGATTCCTCCCGTTTTATCGAAAGTTCGGTAAGCGACACGCTGAACAACGTGCTGCTGGGAATCATTTTTACCGGTATTGTTCTGCTGTTTTTCCTGCACGATCTGCGCTCAACTCTTATCGTGGCAATCGCCATGCCTACTTCGATTATCTCCACCTTTATGGCGATGCAGTGGGCCGGCTTCAGTATGAATATTTTATCTTTGATGGGACTTTCTACCTCGGTGGGAATTCTGGTAACGAACTCAGTTGTAGTTTTGGAAAACATTTTCCGGCACAAGGAAATGGGACATTCCAGGCGAGTTGCTGCTGATTCTGGAACCGCTGAGATCACAGTTGCCGTTGTAGCTTCCACACTCACAAATATCGTGGTGTTCCTGCCGCTGGCAATGATCCAGACGATTGCCGGGCAGTTCATTCGTGAGTTTGCTCTCACAGTGGTTTTTGCTACCGTATTTTCATTGTTAGTTTCCTTCACCATCACGCCGATGATGGCTTCGCTGTTGATTCCTGAAAAGAAAAAAGTCAGCAAGATCGGTGATAAAATGGAAGCGATGTTCCACAACTGGGAAAAGGGTTACGGCAAAATACTGGCACATTTCATCAAAAATAAATGGCGTGCTCTGGGAGTGGTCGTTATTTCCTTCGTCATCTTCCTTGGAACGATGGGTTTTCTGGGACCGCGAATGGGATTTGAATTCATGCCGATGACCGATGAAGGCAATATTCAGATCGAATTTGAATTGCCGGAAGGTTATAATCTGGCAGAAACCGGACAGATATATCAGGAAATTGAAAATAGAATTTCCCAATATAATGAAGTTAAACACATGCTTTCCACTTTGGGATCGCAGGGCTTTATCGATGAAGGAGTGAATCTGGCTTCGATAAACGTGAAACTGGTAGATGTGGAAGAAAGGGAATTTTCCAGCGAAGAAATGGCTGATAAATTTATTCGTGATCTTTCTACAATTCCAAATGCCAAGATCAAAGTTCAAGTCTCTTCCTCAACGGGCGGAGGACCGGGAGCTGCTGTGGAATTTTATCTGCAGGGTCAGGATATGGAAATGCTGAAAACTCTTACAAACGAATTTGTGGAAAAGACGAAAACAATTCCCGGACTGATAAATTACGATAATAATCTGCGTACCGGAAAACCGGAAATAACACTGATCCCCAAAAGGGAAATGCTGGCTGCAAATGGCCTTACGATTTATGATCTGGCTCTAACTTTACGAACAGGTATTGAAGGGATCGTAGCTACGCAATATCGGGAAGGCGGAAATGAATACGACGTAAAATTATCGTTAAAAGACACTTCTGTGGATACTCCTGATAAGATCAGAAATATTCCTGTAATTACGCAGGCAGGAGCGTTCCGACTTTCTCAACTGGCAGATATCGAATTTACCAAAGGGTCTACTAAAATCGTACATAGAGATAAATTCAAATCTATTCAGTTCACAGCCGGTGTAGCAATTGGTTATGCTCAGGGTGATGTGGTGAATGGCATTAGAAAAATAATGAATGAATTTGATCTGCCGGAAGGTTATCGTTTCGACTGGGGCGGATCCAGCGAAATGATGGAAGAAAATAACCGTGAAATGGGAAAAGCTTTCATGATCGCGATCCTGCTTACCTACATGCTGCTGGCTGCAATTTTGGAAAGTTTCACCAAACCTATCCTTATTCTGATGACTTTGCCCCTGGCATTGATCGGAGTGATGTGGATCATGTATATCACCGGAACGATATTCAGTCTGGTTTCTATGATGGCTGTGATCATGCTGCTGGGAATTGTAGTGAATGCTGCCATCCTGCTTCTGGATTACACTCAGATGTTGCGTGAAGACGGCAGATCTACTCATGATGCACTTTTGGAAGCATGTCCCACCAAATTCAAACCGATTTTGATGAGTACAATTGCTATCATCATGGGAATGCTGCCGATGGCAGTGGGAATTGGTTCTGCCGGAGCTGAGATGCGTCAACCACTTGGTATAGTCAGTATCGGCGGTCTGGTAGTTTCCACTATCATGACGCTGTTCATGATCCCGGCGTTTTATTATCTGACAACACATAAATTTGTGAAGAAAGTAGAGAAGGTGTAACTTGCCCTGAACTCACCCTTGCTATTTCCCTCTCTTCAAACAAGAGAGGGAACATAAGAATAGCAAGAAGACTGTGAATTTATACCTGTCGGATTAAAAGATCCGGCAGGTTTTTTTATTCCCAAGGTTTTTTTCTGGGAAAAACCTTCTTCATCCATTATTTCTTGTTCCTAAACCTGCCTGCCAGTTCGTAGTCTCAATTTCTCGGGACGAAGACTGGTTTGGGAACATCATTTTTTAAGAAACTCCCTTTCAGCCTTTCACCTTTTCTCCCATTCACCCCTTCACCCGATCACCCTTTCATCTTTTTTCCGCTTGACTTTTATGTCTTGTTTCAAATCAATCAAAACAAAAAAAAATGGGTCATTTCCCAAATGGAAATCGACTAAACGAGGTAAGAAAATGGATCGAGTTGAATTGCTTAAAAGATTAACGTTAACCCCCGGAATATCCGGGCATGAACATAGAATTGCTAAGATAATGAAAGAAGAATTAGGAGATATTTCTGAATTCTCCAGAGATAATATGGGTTCCTGTACTTTTAAATTGAAAGGCAGCAGCGAAAATCCCAAGATCATGTTTGTTGCCCACATGGATGAAATAGGTTTTATTGTTGCAGATATTTTGCCCGGTGGTTTTATCAAAATGCAGAATATCGGTGGTTGGAATCCCAATACATTGATGTCATCTCCGGTAGAAATCATCAATTCCAAAGGCAAAAAATATCCTGGAATTATTGGTGCAGTTCCGGTTCATTTTCTCAAAAACAGAAAGGTTGCCAAGCCTGAACTGGACAATATATTCGTTGATATCGGAGCAGATTCCAAAGAGGAAGTGGAAAATGAGTTTGGAATACGGTTGGGAGATGAAATAACTCCAATTCCGCATTTTCATTATGACCAGAAAAAACGCAAAATGATGAGTAAAGCTTTCGACGATCGAGCCGGAGTAGCTGCTGTGATCGAAATTGGTAAGATTACAGCTGAGATGCAGCATCCAAACACGGTTTATTGCGTGGGAAGTGTGCAGGAAGAAGTCGGTACGCGTGGTGCGCAGACGCTGGCAAATTATACTGATGCGGACGTCTGCATTGTGCTGGAAGGCGCTCCGGCAGACGATATTCCCGGCATTCCATTCACTTCTCAAACCGGTGTAGGCAAAGGCGCTCATGTGCGCATCTTCGATCCCACCATGATCGTGAATCCGAAATTGAAAACTTTCGTGGCAGATCTGGCGAAAGAAAATGATATCAATATTCAGCTCACAGTTCGCAAAGGTGGCGGCACCGACGGACGTCAATTTCATGTGGCAAAGCGTGGAATTCCTACAATAGTTCTGGGAATTCCGGTGCGCTATGCCCACAGCCACAATTGCCTGAGCAGCATGAATGATTTCGGTGATTTGATCAAATTACTTACAGTGATCGTTCAGAATCTGGATGAGAAGAAACTGGGAGAGATATTAGAATAAGCTCTTCTTTGGAAGGGGAGATGTTCTGCACTTAAAATATTGCAGAACAGAGGGGTTAAATCAGATCAATTATCAGTTTGAACCCACCTTTAATCGAAAGAATTCCTCGACGCTCTGCATCGGGGTTTTCCAAATTTTCTCCCCTGTATGAGGCGAGATCCGGCTTCATTGCATTATGCACTGATGAGATGAAGAGGGAAGAAACCCAGGAACTGACTTTAGGCAAAAGCTTAAGGTGAGAACGGGAAAAATTTTGTATTGTTCTTACCCCAGACTTCGTTCCTGGGGCAAGTCCAATTCCACTCTGAAAAGGTCTCGTTGCAGATTCTCGCAATCGACACTTTCAGAGTGGAATTTGAAATTCATACAGCCTTGAAAGTGCTAAATAGATAGAAAATTTGATAGAAGCCTTTTCAAGGTTTGGAAATAATGGAGATAGCCAAAAATGAATTTGACATCAAAGCATTGCCAATTATATTTGGTAAAGGATGATTTAAATGCCATTAAGTGGAAAAGAAATGCTGGCTTTGTATATTAAAGCTGGTTGGCAAAAGTTAAGTTCAAAAGGAAGTCATGTGAAAGTAGGGAAAGGTTCTTCACGACAGATCATTCCAATGCATAAAGAGCTGAAGAAAGGCATAGAAAGTAAACTCTTGAAGTTTTTGAAGGAGGAAAAATAATGCATTATCATTTTCAAATCCATGAAGAAGATAAAGGTTATTGGGCAGAATGTAAAGAACTGGATGGCTGCATTACACAAGCAGATGATTTAGAAGAATTAAAGAAAAATATGCATCAGGCTCTTAATCTTTTTCTTTCAGAACCGGAAAATTCACAGATTTTATTTCCTTTACCAGATAATAGTTATGAAAACTCGAAGGTTGAAAATATTGAAGTAGAACCCAAAGTAGCGCTTTCTTTTCTTTTACGTCGACAAAGAATTTTAAGTAAACTAACTCAATCTGAAGTTGCAAAACGTCTCGGGCTAAAAAGCATCTGGAGTTATCAACGTTTGGAAAAACCATCTTCGGCAAATGCTTCTGTTACAACCTTGTCAAAGCTTTTACAGGTTTTTCCTGATCTGGAGCTTGATATGGTTTTTAAATAAAATTATTGAGAAATGTAAGAATAGAAAAAATCTCGTATTGTTCTTACCCCAGACTTCGTTCCTGGGGCAAGTCCAATTCCACTGAAAAGGTCTCTTTCGCAGATTCTCGCAATCGACACTTTCAGAGTGACCTACGGTATCGAACCTTGAAAGTGCTAAGTAGGAGGATAAATCGCAAGAAGCCTTTTCAAGGTTGGATATCAACCACCAACCTTTCCCTAACAATCTCAAACCGATTTGTTTCATGACGATCGATCTGGTAAACATGATCCAGTACATCAAAAATACTGGCACCAACTACAGTTTTGACCACTGAAAGCTGCACACCATTCCACTCAATTGTTTTTATTAATGCTTTTAGATCTTTGGTTTGCTCTCTCTTCTTGCGAATACGAGTAAAGAAGAATTCTGTAGCTTCTTGAAATTCAGCAGTTATGGTTTGGAATTTGTCAAAATAATCTGCTGGCGGTTTCACCGTAACTTCTTCGAATTTATAATATTCCATCGCTCGCATTTTTTTATCGGTGAGTAGAACGATATCTTTTAATTGCAGAGCTTTCGGCATGGATTTGTTCAAGGTGTCGAAAAGATATTCTGTGTCGGTGAGTTCTTTCATCACGAAATCAAAATATTCGTTTTTGCCCTGCACTCCCAGAGAAAGCGGCGGACCGAAACTGACCATGGGATGCACGTTATAACCCTGGGAATAAGAAATCGGCAGATCGGTAGCTCGAAATACATTATAGATCATTCGCACCAGATCGAGATTGGTCACATAACTCAGTTTATCCATTTTACTAAAAAAAGCTCGATAATAAATATTGGGACGGCTGTCATGAATTTTTTCGCGAAGTGTAATTGGTTTAGATTCAAGTGGTTTTGTATATTTAGGTTGGATTTCATCCACACAAAGTCCGCAACCGGTACAATTACCATCACGGCAATCTGATAGCGTATTCTGCTTTTCGGCAAGTTGCCATTCCTGTTTCAAAAACTTTTGTGAAATTCCCAGATCAATATCCTGCCAGATTAATTCGGAATCCAAAAGAATCTGTTTTGTATATTCATCCCAGTTCAAATCAATTTCATCGGCTGCCTGCTGCCATTTAGCAAAATCGAAATACTCGTTCCAGCCATCGTAGAAAGCACCGTTCCTATAAGCTTGTAATATCAGATCTCCTACTTTCTTATCACCACGTCCGATTACACATTCCAAAAGTGAAGAATCAACTTCGTGGTATTTGATCTTGATAAAACGATATTTGGAAAAAGCGTTTTTTATCCATTTTGCTTTGCGGATCAGTTCATCCCTATTTTCCATCTTTGCCCATTGGAACGGTGTAAATGGCTTGGGAACAAATGGAGAAATCGTAATATTGATCTGCAGTTTTTTTCTTGAGATCTGAGTGATCTTGAAAATGAGATCGATGATTGCCTGAATATCGTCGTCCGTCTCGTGGGGCAAACCGATCATAAAGTAAAATTTTATGACTTTCCAGCCATTGTTCAGGGCAATTTCCACACTTTCCAGAATTTCTTCTTCGGTGATGTTTTTATTAATGATATTTCGCAGTCGCTGGCTGCCGGCTTCCGGTGCCACCGTGAGCCCGGTTTGCCGCATGGCATTCATCAAAGTAGTCAGTTCATCATCAATGCTGTCAGCTCGCAGCGAGGGCAGCGATAAACTGGCTTTTTCCATGTTGTTATAGATTTCCTGTAAAAGCGGTTTTATGCAGCTGTAATCGCTGGAAGAAAGCGAAGTGAGTGCTGCTTCCTGCCAGCCATATTTATTTACTTCTTTGATCAGGTTTTCTGCTAATTTTTTGGCATCACGTTCCCGCACCGGACGATAAAAATATCCGGCAGCGCAAAATCTGCAACCGCGTGAACACCCGCGCATGATCTCGCTTACATAGCGATAATGAGTCGGCATTACCCACGGTACCAATTGATCAGTGTGCATTTTATCAGGATTATCAAAATCCATGAATTTACGGGCTTTGATCCTGGTTCCCTGTTTATGCAATGCTGGAACGAAAACACCTTCAATCTTTTGCAGCGCTTCTAATTTCTCTTTTCTGGAGTTATTCTTTTTTTGCTTCAGGCAATCCTTAATTTCCAGAATTGCTTCTTCACCATCTCCAATCAGGAAAGCATCGATGAACTGCGACATTGGAATTGGATTTGATGCGCACGGTCCACCAGCAATAATGATAGGATCACTCTCAATTCGATTTTCTGATTTCAGTGGAATTTGAGATAATTTCAACATGTATAAAACATTTGTGAAGGTTAACTCACTTTGCAGCGTGAAGCCGATCACATCGAAATCCTTTAGGGCAACGGAAGTTTCAATTCCAAATAAAGGCAGATTTTCTGACTGCAAAAGTTTGCCAAAATCGGGCCAGGGACAGTAAACACGATCTGCCATGCTATCTTTTTCGCGATTCAAAATGGAATATAATATTTTTAGACCAAGATGCGAGAAACCAACTTCGTAAACATCAGGAAAAGCCAGACAGAAATTTACAGTTTCATCCTTTGGTTCTTTATTAAAACTGTTCAGTTCCTGGTTTATATATCGAGCCGGTTTTAGTACTGAAGGTAAAAGGTGAGAAAAGTGGATTTTGTTATATTTCATTAATTTGCTTCATCCTTCGGCTAAGCCTGTCCCGAGCTTAACGAAGGGCTCAGGATTACAATTACTTTTATTTTTCGTAATTATAGGGGCTTTCTTTGTCTTTGAACATCAGGTCGTTCAGGTAGTCTGTGCTGTCCAACAAAGCTTGCTGATTCAATTCGCTGGATGGTTCAATTTCCGGTTCTGTTCGAAGTCGGTTCAAAACCGAAGTCGTATCAGGTTCAAATATATCTTTATTCACATCGATCTTTGATTCAATTTTCTTAAATGGAGGCCAGGTAATAATATCGTTATTATAAAGGTAAATTACAAGGAATGTGAGTGCAATTATAACAGCAATTAACAAGATAATTCCAAATATATTTTCCGGCAGCATGATCTTCTTGGGTTGGATCGATTTTTCGTGTGAAACATGGATCGGTTTCTGACTGAATTTTTCATTGAATAAATTCAGGATCTTTTCCTCATCTGCTCCCAGAAATCGAGTATAATTAATCACCATTGCTTTTGCATAACCCAATCCACCCAAATTCGTAAAAATGTCGTTTTCGATTTCATCAAGAAGACGAACTTTAATGCGAGTTGCATTCGAAACTTGTTCCAAAGACAGTTTCTTTTGCTGACGCAAAGATTTCAAATACGCCCCGATACTTTCTATGATTGCTACATTTTCAATTTCCATAAATTACCTCAGATTATTCACCAAAATCACCCCGGTGATAATGCCGGCAAGATCATAAGCAACATCATGCCAACTCCATTTGGTTTTTTTGATATTCTTATCACTGAATTCTTTTGCACCACCCAGGAATGCTGTCAAGCTTACAGAAAAAACAAAGCTCGAATTTCTGTTGTTTTCCATAAAATATTTACTCAAACCATAACTCCAATATGTAAGGAAAGTGCTTGCAGCAAAATGAGTTACTTTGTCCTTACCCAACCATGGGTTTTGGGCAGGAAGATTTATGACCAGGCCAATAAAAATTAAAATTAATAATATTTTCATATTTCAATCGAACCGGAAAATACAAAATCTACTTGTCCGGAAAGATAGATGTTTTTATCTAAAAGCTCTATTTCTAAATTGCCGCCGGGAACAGTAACTTTAACTTTATTGGCAAGTCCGAACCTTTTAATTCCGGCAAATACTGCTGCTGCTGTTCCGCTGCCACAGGCCAAAGTCTCTTCACTACCGCGTTCCCAAAATCTTATTTCAATATTTTCAGGATCTTTTACCAGTACAAAATCAACATTTAAGCTGTCTGGAAAACGCGGGTCAGATTGAATCTTTGGTCCGTATTTTCTGGCAATATCTTCAGGAAAGTTTTCTACAAAGGTTACGAAATGATCATTTCCAATATTTATTAGATAGCCATCAAACTTGGAAATATAAATTTTATCATTTTCGATAAATTCGGGGATTCCCAAATCTACTTTGATATAGTCTTTTTCCCCATTCAAAACATAGCCTGTGTGTACACCAGATTTTGTTTTGATTTGAAATTCAAATTTATTGATATGCTTTGATAGGTATGAAGTTACGCAGCGTAAAGCCGAACCACACATTTTGCCTTCACTGCCATCTGCATTAAAAATACGTATTTCAGCATCATAAAGATCGCTTTCTTCGATTAGCACTATTCCGTCAGCTCCGATTCCGAAATGTCGGTCAGAAATCATATGTGACAACTTGGAATAATTTATATCGAAAGCTGCTTTGTTTAAGCAATCAAAGTAAATATAGTCGTTTCCCTGAGCTTGCATTTTAAAGAATTCAAGTTTCATTTAATCTCCCAAAATATTTTGGAATGTTTCAGCGAAATTGTAAAAACCTTTTTTATCGATGATCCATCTGGCAGCTTTTAAAGCTCCAATTGCCAAACCGTTTCTGTTTCTGGCAGTGTGCTTCAGTTCTATGGAATCTGCTTCGGAATCAAATCCGATAAGATGCGTTCCAGGGATATTTCCGGCTCGAACGCTGGCAAAATGAAATTCATCTTTTTCGATCCTTCTGTCTAACTTCTCAAATTGAGATTTTGCTTTTTTATCGATATTTTTAATAACAATATCAGATAAAATCTTTGCGGTTCCCGATGGACTATCCTGCTTTTTGTTGTGATGATATTCCAATCCAAAAACATCGTAATCAACCGCTTTGTTCATTAATTTGCAGGTTTCTCTAACTATTTGATAAAACAAATTCATGCCAAAAGAAAAATTCGATCCGTAGATGAATCCTGTATCATTTTCTTGAACTATTTTTTCCAATTCCTTCAAATTTTCATACCAGCCGGTGGTGCCACAAACTACTTGCTGCCCTTGTTTTACAAGTTCTGTAAGATTGGAATGTGCAACAGCTGGTTTGGTAAATTCGATGCAAACATCTGCTTCTATTAGTTTTGGATCGGAAAGATCGTTTCCCAAAATAGGATCAATTTTAGCGCAAACTTCGAAATCAAACTCAGGAGCAAGTTTTTCGATGAGTCTTCCCATTTGACCGTAACCAATAATTGCTAGTTTTTTCATTTTATTTCACATCCTCATTTTCCGATTTTCTCCCTTGTTAAGGGGAGATGTCCAGCTTGACTGGACAGAGGGGTTATCAATCTTCTTTTCATTTAAATTTTCTAACCCTCAGAATCCGATCCTTCGATACAATGCATCGCATCGCTCAGGATAACATCGGATCCAACACCCTTCCGATTTTCTCCCTTGTTAAGGGGAGATGTCCAGCTTGACTGGACAGAGGGGTTTTTAAATCTTCTTTTCATTTAAATTTTCTAACCCTCAGAATCTGATCCTTCGATACAATGCATCGTATCGCTCAGGATAACATCGGATCCAACACCCTTCCGATTTTCTCCCTTGTTAAGGGGAGATGTCCAGCTTGACTGGACAGAGGGGTTTTTAAATCTTCTTTTCATTTAAATTTCCGAATAAATTCGAATTACTTCTTTAACCCACTTCGCACCATTTTCCAGATCGCTGATCCTGATCTGTTCATTCACTGTGTGAACTTTATCCATTCCAGTTCCGGCAACAGCCATTTTAAGACCATTCTTGTTGAAGATATTAACGTCACTTCCACCACCACCAATATAAGGTTTAAAACTTAGTTGCAGTTTTCTGGTAGCCTGTTTGGCTAATTGCACAGACTGGTCATCGTCAGTCAGTCGGAATGAGGTATATTCTTCTGCTACTTTGATTTCTGCTTTTGCATCAAATCCGTTCAAATGATATTTACTGACTGTGTCCTTTACAGCTTTAATCATTTTATCTGTAACTTCTTTCAATTTTGCAGTGTCATGACTGCGCACTTCTGCATCAATTTCTACTTGGTTAGGAACGATATTCGTAGCTTTGCCGCCTTTGATGATTCCCACATTACAGGTTGTTTCGCCGTCGATACGTCCATTTGGCATTCTGGTAATAGCTTCGGCGGCAATCTGGATGGCATTTATGCCTTTTTCAGGTTCCACACCGGCATGAGATTCCAATCCGATAATCGAAAATTTAAGGCTGTTTTGACTGGGTGCAGCTATTGCGATGCTGCCAACTTCATGCCCATCAAGTGCATAACCCACTTTGGAAGATATCATTGTGTAATCCAGGTATTTTGCTCCCAGTAATCCGGTCTCTTCTGATATCGTGAATAGAACTTCTATCGGTGCGTGTTTTTCATCTTTATCTTTCAGGTCCTTTATTGCCCACAATATTTCAACTATTCCAGATTTGTCATCCGAACCCAGAATCGTTGTTCCGTCAGATTTTATGATGTTATCATCGATCTGTGGTTTTATGCCGTTTCCTGGCTGAACAGTATCCATGTGAGCGCAAAAAATGATGGGTGTTTTTTTGATCTCTCCTGGAAAGTAGGCATAAAGATTTCCCACATTTCCACCAGTTATTTCATTGGCTTTATCAAACTTGACTTCAGCTCCCAGATTGATCAGATCTTCTTTCAATTTTTCTGCTACAGCTTTCTCGTTTTTCGATTCACTATCGATAGTGACCAGATCAACAAAATATTCTGTAATCGTCTTTTTCATTTTAAATCCTAATATTTTTTTATTCACGTTCTTTTTGGAAGGATTTCTGTCAACTGTAAAAATTAATAGACAAATATAAGCAAAATTGCGATTTTGAAGCAGTTTAAAGTTCTGTTTTATTTTGATGAAGATGGAGGCTAATTGATGCGATGGGGATTATTCTTGCTCCTGCTGATAGTAGTTGGTTGCAGTTCAAATGTTCGATATACTACCGATAATGCAAAAACAAGACAGGTTCACAAAAAATTCAGTGATAATCAAACTTACGAAACAAAGGTGAAACCTGGAAATGTAGTTTATATGGTCTGCAGTTTTTACGGCGAAAAATTTCAGGGAAAACCTACCGCAAACGGCGAGATTTTCGATATGGAAAAACTTACCTGTGCTCATAAAAAGCTGCCTTTTGGAACGCGTCTTAAAGTTACGAATGAAGATAACAATAAATCTGTAATAGTTCGAGTAAACGATAGAGGACCTTTTGTGAAAGGTCGAGATCTGGATCTTTCAAAAGCAGCAGCAAGAAAGATCGGGTTAATTCCTTATGGAGTTAAAAAATTAAAAGTGGAATTTTTGGAAAATGAATAAAAATCTGAGTAAATATATTCAACTAAGTCCCAGTGTGGCAGAAGCGATAAATCATAGAAAACCGATCGTTGCTTTGGAATCTACGATAATATCACATGGCATGCCATATCCTGAAAATCTGAAAGTTGCAGAGAAACTGGAAAATATTGCTTCCCAATTGGAAGTGGTTCCTGCTACAATCTGCATTATTGATGGTAAGATCAAAGTTGGATTGGATGGAGATGAATTGGAAATACTGGCAAAAGCAGATAATGTAGCAAAAGTTTCCAGCCGAGATATCTCCAGAATTCTGGCAGAAAACCGTACCGGAGCCACAACAGTAGCCAGTACTATGAGAATCGCTGCAATCTGCGGTATAAAAGTTTTTGCAACTGGTGGAATTGGTGGAGTTCACCGAAATGCCGAATCAACTTTTGACATCTCAAATGATCTGATCGAATTTTCAAGAAATCCAGTTATCGTAGTTTCAGCCGGAGCTAAAGCAATTCTGGATCTGCCAAAAACTTTAGAATATCTGGAAACAATGGGTGTACCTGTTTTTGGCTATAAAACCGACAAATTCCCGGCGTTTTATTCCTCTGAAAGCGATCTGAAAGTTGATGAAATTACATCGATCGAGAAAATTGCAAAAGCTTTCAAAACCAGTTTGCAGCTGGGTTTCAAAACAGGTGTGCTAATAGCCAATCCAATTCCAAAAGAACATGAAATTCCCTTTGAAGAAATGGATAAGATCATTCAAAAAGCTCTGATAAACGCAGAAAATAATGGAATTTCTGGACGGGAACTCACACCATTTTTGCTGTCAAATATTGTGAAACTTACAGAAGGAAAATCATTGAAAACAAATATTGAGCTGGTAAGGAATAATGTGAAACTGGCTTGTGAAATAGCGAAAGAAATTATGAAATAAATACATTATGCTGAAATTAAATCCGAATATATAAAACTTGCCTACAATGTTAGCAAAAAATTATTTGTCGTAAATAAGTGGAGTAAAGATATGAGAAAAGCACCTATATCAGATATTGCTGATTATTTAGAAAAGAATTATCCTAAAATTGAAATTGCATACATTTTCGGTTCAGCAAGTTCGGAAAAATGAAAAAGAATTCCGATATTGATTTGGCACTATATTTAGAATCGGATACATCTAATACTATTACACTACAAATTGCTTCAAATCTGGAAGAAGAATTTCATTTTTCATTTGATGTAATTAATCTGAAAACGGCTAATCCTATTTTACAGCATGAAGTATTGAGAACTGGCGATAGAATTATTGACAAAAACAGTATTCTACGTGCAGATTTTGAGCTGGAATCATTTAGAAACTATATAGATAATAGTTATTTTTTGAGGAGAAGATATGCCAAATGAATTAGCCCAAGTTTCCGAAAAAAACACCAAAACGTTGTGGACTCCAAGAGACGTGAAGTCCAACCGATCAATTTCTTCCAACGCTAAATTAGCTTTTTCCCCATAAATCCAAAAGCTGTTCTTTTTTTGCCAGGATTTCATTTAATATTTCAAAATCGATAGTCTGCTTACTATCGCAAATTGTGGAATCGGGATTGAAATGAGTTTCGATAAGAAGTCCGTCTGCTCCGGCGGCCATTGCAGCCCAGCTGAGAGATTTGATCATTTCGCGCCTTCCGGAACTGTGAGAAGGATCAACAATTATTGGCAGATTACTCAAACTCTTCACAGCCGGAATTGCAGAAATATCTAAAGTATGACGTGTGAAATTTTCGAAAGTGCGGATTCCTCTTTCACATAAAATAACGTTCGGATTACCTGCTTCCAGAATATGTTCTGCTGCCAGCAGCCATTCTTCAATTGTGCTGCTCATTCCACGTTTCAAAATTACCGGATTTTCTATGCTACCCAATCTTCGTAATAATCTGTAATTGTGCATGTTACGCGTTCCGATCTGAAGAATGTCAACATAACTGCTCATCATTTCTACATCTTCGCAGGAGACAATTTCGGAAACTGAGATCAAACCAGTTTTTTGTGAAACTGATTTAATATGTTCCAGTCCTTCCTTTCCCAAACCCTGAAAATTATAGGGTGAAGTTCGCATTTTGTAAGCTCCACCACGAAAGAAGTTGATTCCCATCTTTTTTAGTTGTTGTGTAATTTGCAGCAGATCCTCAAAGTTCTCAATTGTGCAGGGACCAGCAATGAAGGTAAAATTATCTGTTCCAATAACTTGATCTTTGATTCTGATCGTTTTTGATTTACCTTTTTGATGTTTGAGTTCTATCATTTTTTTTCCAATACTTATAACATTGCATTCAAATCTTCGGGATTTTGCAGCAAAATTCCAAACTGCAAACCTCGATCGCTAACCAGAAAATCAAAAACTCCTAAACGGTTCAAGATCTCTCTCACGATCATTGTTCCGGTAGTTAAGATATCTGCCCGTTGCCGATCGAAAGGAATAAGATAGGCAATTTCATCATTTGTCATGTTGGCAAATTCATCCAGCATCACATCAACCTCCGAAATGGTCAGTCGGCTTTTGTGAACTTTAGAACCATCATATTTGAACAAGCGTTGTTTGAAAGCACTTAAGCTGGTAACTGTTCCGCCAATTCCCACAATTCCCGCTTTTTCTATTTCAGGCAGTTCAAAATTCTGCAGAAGTTTTTTTGTTTCCAATACTTTTTTTGCCATATCGGTGGAAAATTCATTATCCAATCTGCGGATTCCCAGGGGAAGGCTTTTATTAAATATGATCTTTCCATTTTGAGAAATTGTAAATTCTGTGCTGCCCCCGCCCACGTCGAACATAACAATGTCGGAAAATTCTGGAAACTCTTTGATATTTGCCAGTCCATTGAAATAGGCTTCTTTCTTTCCGCTGATTATATTATATTTCAGGCCATGACGTTGCTGCAACCAATCACTTAAAAGGTTTATATTTTCTGCTTCTCGAGAGCAGCTTGTTCCTACCACAATTATATTTTCAGTAAAAAGCTTTGCATATTGAATGTTATCGTTCAAAATGACTTTTGTTCTTTTGACGGCAGATTCTCTTAGCAGATTACCTTTCATATTCTTGCCTAATGCGGAAATGTTAGCATCACGATGAAGCATTGTCAATTTTTCACCATCTTTTCGGGCGATAAGGAAGAGAATGTTATTTGTTCCTACATCTATAACAGCATATTTCATTATTTGTATTCCATAAGTTTTATGTTTTCGGCTTGCAGTCCTTTGCCTTCCACATCTCGCAGTTCAAATTCAAAGATCATTTCTCTGTTAGGAAGTCTATTCAGATCCAAACCAGGGGGAAATTGCGAATTATGAGCAAACGCTGTATGATAGGCAGATTCTCGTTTTCGTGAATCTGTGATCCACAAGCCACCGGTAATTTCTTTCATAAAACGCATAAAACCATAACCTTTATCATGATTGTAGGAATAACAAACTCCACGCACGATCTTTCTACCATTATTGGGTTCATGCAATTCTATGGGAGAAAGGTTGGGAACAATATAACCGGAAGTAAATACATCAGCTTCATTTTTCAGGTCTCCCGAAACATTATTGAAAGCCAGAACTTCCACACGACAGCCTTTATTTTGCAGTGCTCTTACTACCTGCACGAAATCTCCATCACCACTAACAATCAGCACATAATCCAATCTTTCGGACTGCATAAGCGCATCCACAGCCATATCCAGATCGGCATTAGATTTTCCATATCTATTTCCATGTTCATCTGTATACCACTTCACTACTTTAACGATAACTTTATATCCAAAATCACGCAAAACAGAATGAAAACTCTCAGATTTCTTTTTGTAATCGATATTTGTTTTAGCCATTTCCTCATCATAGGCAACGTAGGCATTCAGCCGAATTGCTACACCATTGTTGCGGCAGGCAAAAGCACGCAGCACATCATACTGCATTCCATAACCACCATTATGAGCGATGTTTGAAACGTCTACATAAACGCCAACTCGCAGTTGACCAGTTCTATCCATCTATATCCTCCTCAACTCATCAGAGTTGATCTATTTTTATAATTTTGATTCAATCCCAAAGTGGATTATTCCGTCAAGTGGATTTCTCAATTCACCATTTTGATAACTGAATCCGTAGGTAATTCCCAGCATTCCCAATCGGGTTTGCAGGTTCATTCCCAAACCGAACCCGAATAGGTCGGAAAAGCTGAATTCCTTGTTTTTTGCGTAACCCCAATCAGAAAATAGATAGATGCGGGAATTTCTGGAAGTAAGTAATCTTAATTCTAGATTTGTCCAGGCGATTCGATAGCCCTCGAACTGATCTTCCTGAAAACCTCGCAAACTGTTATTACCACCCATCTGGAAAAGCTCAAATTGCTTGAGTTTCTTGTTCTCGATAACCTTTGCATTCAGTTTGGCAGCGATCACGCTTTTGCCGAGTAAACGATAATAATATTCCACTGCGAATTCCACTGCTTGCTTGGAAACATTCTGGTTGGATTGCTGGTTGAAAATATAATAATATTTTATGAAATATTCATGTCCTCTGGTGGGATTTCGAAAGTAATCAAGGATCGAATAATTCCAGAAAGCACCAACTTTTTGATATGAATTACTCTCAATGATTTTTGGTCTGCGACTGCCGGGAACGATCTCTTCCAGACCAAAATACAAACCATATTTATTTTTGATATCCTGAACATAAATATCTGCATTGAACTGGGTGCTGATGTAGGTGGAATCTACTTCTTCACGCATCAGTGCAAAATCTCCAGCCACCGGATAGCGCTGCCAGCCCGATTCGTGATATTTCAATTCGATGGAATTTTTATCATTTGCCAAACTTTTCCAATAGATCGCCAGAGATCGATCCGTTCCATACAAATTCATAAGTTCCACATTAATATATCCGGCAAATCTGTCTTCATTCTGTTTGGAATTGTCATAACCAAGCACTCCCGAAACCAGGCTCATGCGATCTTCTTCAATTTGGAATAAAGCTTGTTTACCGTTCAAAGGTATTATCCGGCACGATTTTATATACTCTTTTCTCTGCACATTATCAGCTGCTTTCTGCAAAATTTCAGGAGTGATATTTTCTGCGCTGGAAAGCTGAGAAATCCGCAAAATAGTTTTATCTTTGGTTACGCTGTTTCCGGTAAATTTGTATTCATCAAACTCACAGAAACTACCTTCAGAGATCGTAACAAAAGCAGAATAATCATTATTCATAAGAACCAGACTATCCAATTTTACAGAGGCAAATAAAAAACCGTTTTGAGCATAATAATCAATTATAGATTTTAGCTTTTCCGATAAAACTGACAGAGGAAAATTCTCGATATCCAAATGCATCGATAGTTTTTCTTTTGAAATGTATCGATTACCAGAGATTTCCAGCTTACGAATTTTTAATTCATCATTTTCTTGAATTACGAATATCACATCGATATTCTGGGGATCTCTGGTTATGATCTGTGGCGTTAGAATTTTTACATTCAGTATTCCTTTTTCGTCGTACAAATCGGATAATCTTTTTGCATCATCATTTATGGTTTGCTGCTTGTAAATTGCTCCATCGGAAGAATAAATAGTTTGTTTGAGTTTCTGTTCAGAAAAAGACTCGTTTCCTTCAAAGCGGATTTTACCAATTCTGAGTTCTTCTGCATAATTTAGAGTAAAAAAAATCAGAATAAAAAATAATAGAAAAAAACGCTTCATCAATTATTTTAGATCGGTTTTGATGAGTTTGATAAGTTGATCGATCAGGTCAGCTTCCGGCACTTTTTTCAGGATCTCACCATTTTTGAAAATGAGTCCTTCCTTTTTACCGCCGGCAATTCCATAATCCGCTTCTCGTGCTTCTCCCGGACCATTTACCACACAACCCATTACGGCTATTTTCAGTGGCAGTTCGGAAAATTCCTGCAATCTTCTTTCTGCTTGTTTTGCCAAAGTTATTATATCTATTTCTGTCCTTCCGCAAGTAGGGCAGGAAATAATTTCCAAACCCTTTTTTAATTCCAGAGCCTGCAGAATCTGCCTGGCAACAGCTATCTCATTTAACGGATTGGAAGTAAGAGAAACTCGAATCGTATCGCCGATACCTTCTGCCAGAAGAGTGCCAATTCCCACCGAAGATTTGATGCTGCCTGCAAAATCAGTTCCAGCTTCCGTTACACCTAAATGCAGAGGATAATCAACTTTACTGCTGAGAAGTCGATAAGATTCAATTGTGAGTGGAACAGATGATGATTTTACCGAGATTTTTATCTCATGATAATTGGCATCTTCTAAAATAGCTACATGCTGCAGAGCACTTTCCACAATGCCTTGAGCCGAAACTCCATATTTTTTTAACATCTCTTTGGAAAGTGAACCACTATTTACGCCAATTCTTATCGGAATTTTACGATCTCTGGCAGCATTTATCACTTCCAGAACTTTCTGTTTACTGCCGATATTTCCAGGATTCAATCTTAGTCCATCAACTCCCGATTTTACCGATTCCAGAGCCAGTTTATGATCGAAATGGATGTCTGCTATTAGGGGAGTTACCACTTGTTCTTTTATCTTTAAAATTGCTTTTGCAGATTCAATATCAGGAACTGCCATCCGCACGATTTCGCAACCGGCATTTTGCAATTCTACAATTTGCTTTACTGTACTTTTCACATCCGCTGTTTTTGTGTTGGTCATCGATTGAATAACGATCGGACTGCCACCGCCGATTGGAACGTCTCCGACTTTTATCTGTCTTGTAAGCTTTCTCATTTCGATCTCACAAATTTATATTTTGCCTTTCATAAACGTTTGACATTTATTTGGTCAAGCACTATTTTGCCTGCGGGGGAAGGAGATGAAGGAAAAATTCAGAAAACCGTTAACCAAATTTGCCTGGATACTATTTTTTCTTTTAATGTTTTTAAATCTTATCAACTGGGGTTTCACCATCAAAGATGATGTCTTGCAAAGACGGCTTCCTTTTCGGATTCGAGATGGAAAAGCGGTAGATTTTGCCGATTCTACTTTGGTTCCTGTATTGGAAAATAAAACTATCACGCACATAGACACTTTAGATATTACCAGATTCAAGCAAACGCCCAATACCGCAAACGGACCAAATATTGTAATGTTCAATATGAATGAAACAGACGATCAAATTGATGCGCAAAATCTGGGAGATGCTATTCTGCAGGAAATTCAATCCAAGAAAAATGTGCAGATTACCTATCAAGACAGCATTGGATCAAGATTTGTAAATGTGCAAACTACAGGTTTTGTTGTTTGGGAAGAGTTTATCAATATCGGTTTCAACTTCATTTTCCTGCTATTCATATTTTTCAATTCCTACCTTCTGCTAAAATACAGCCTTCACAAAGAAAATATTCTCATCGTTTATTTTCTGCTTCTGTTATCCATACCCGGAAACATCGGAACAATTTCTATTTCCAACTGCCTGCAAGCCTCATTTACAGGTTTAGCAGCTATTTTCTTTTATCAGTATATTTTAGAAAAGGTTCGGCCGAAATATAAAATTAAAGGGGTTTATTTCTCCACGCTAATCCTCATCATTTTTTGTTTTGTCGGAATAGGCATTATAAGTGAGTATATTTACTTTTTGTTATTTGTCTGGGCTTTGGTCTGGATGTTCATCAGTTTCTTTTTACTTTGGAAAACTTACAAAGTTACAGGTTCCATAGAATTCAAACGACTTCTAAATGCATTCAACGGCATTTTGATATCCATTGTAGCACTTCTGGTAGCGATACTTCTGGGATTTATTCTTTATGTCAGTTCACCAACTTCAGGTCAGTTTGGAGTATACACGGTTCAGGGCAGCATTCTGGCCATTCTTATCCTGATCTCGGTTCTCATCTTTCTGTTTGGTATCATGTGGTTTTTCGGGGCTTTTACCTGGAGTTTACTCACCGGAACGGAACTTGGCGTAAAAATAAGAAGTACAATGATCTACACCATTGTTGGTGTATTGTTTGTGGTCTTTTTCGGATTGCTGGATTATTCGCTGGGAGAATTGCTGCAAACTCTGTTTGGACGTTTTATGGGCTCGGAATTTATCGCTGGAATTCCAGCAACGATCGGTCTTCTGATGTTTTTCAATCCGGTTAGGCAGAAAGTAGAAAAGATCGTGGATAACAGATTGAATACATCTGACCTGGACTTTCTGGAAAAGACCGAAACCTTTGCTGATGCCATTACTGGTGAAAGTGTGATCGAAGGATTTGAAGAATATATCTGCGAGAATCTAAGGCATCGTCTTCCTATAAAAAAAGTAGCTTTGATCTCTTATGATCAGGATATGAAATCGTATAAATTCAATGAGATTCGCGGCAGCGATGTTGAAGAAAATTCCCGCGTGGAAGATGTGCATTTATTTCTTCTGGAAAATACTATGATCCGCAATTATGGAGCTTTGAACGAAAATCCGCAGGAGATTGCCAGTTTTGCGCTTATTATTCCCATAATTTATGATATCGACCACAAATGGTTCCTGGCTCTGGGTGCCAAAAATGATGGCACAACTTATAGTAAGCGAGATGAAGAAGCTTTGGCAAATCTGGCAGATCGTATCAGGCTCTCGCTAAAATTTATTTTGGAATATGATAAAATTATCGACAACAAGATCAACGAAACAATTGAAAGAAAAAATCGGCAGATAAAAGCATTGAAGCAGAAGATAAGAGAGTTGAGAAGTGAGAAGTAGCTCGATCTGCAAGAGAAGCGAGAGTTGAGAAGTGAGTGTTGAGAAGTGAGTGTTGAGAAGTGAGTGTTGAGAGGTGAGAAGTAGCTCGATCTGCCAGATCGAGTTTGTGAGAAGTGAGAGTTGAGAAGTGAGTGTTGAGAGGCGAGAGTTGAGAAGCGAGAGTTGAGAAGTGAGTGTTGAGAAGTGAGAGTTGAGAAGTGAGAGTTGAGAAGTGAGTGTTGAGAGGTGAGAAGTATCGAGTTTGTGAGAAGTGAGAGTTGAGAAGTGAGTGTTGAGAGGTGAGAAGTAGCTCGATCTGCCAGATCGAGTTTGTGAGAAGCGAGAGTTGAGAAGCGAGAGTTGAGTAGCGAGAAGTAGCTCGATCTGCCAGATCGAGTTTGTGAGAAGTGAGAGTTGAGTAGCGAGAGTTGGCAGAATGACGGAAAAACGTCGTCTTCCTGAGGTAACTTTTAGCTTTACCTTCGACTGTGTCCGTCGAAGCTTTGCGAAGACGGAAGCATCTCGTGAAAATTCTATCAGCTTTACTTCTCGTTAAAGAAAATGAGATTCTTCCAACCTGTGCCGGCGAAGTGGCACGAAGCCGTAAGAACATCGTGAACACACCCCATCCCGAAAGTATTCGGGACACCCCTCTCAAGAGGGGAATAACGTCAGAATAACGCAAAAAAAAGCCGTCATATTGAGAAACTCTTTCTGGCAAACGACGAAATATGAATCCGCCTATCCTTCCGCCTTCGCTCAGCTACGGCGGTACAGGTCCTCAATCTTCTTAGCCCAAGTTTCGGCAAAAAACATCCAAAACCACAAAAATAATGAGCTAAGTGCTTGAAAAATAGAACAAATTCTTCTGGAAATGGCGAAAAAGTGCCCAAAAAATATTTGTCAAGAAATGTGTTGACCGGCTGCCATGGTTTTTTTTTAATGATGCCATGTTTATTAGAAAAAAAGAAGTAGTATGTAAAAAGACCGGCAAGAAATACCAGTATTGCAAACTGGTAGAAACGGTGCAAACCGAGAATGGTGCGCGCCAGCGGATGATCCTGCATTTGGGCGAACTGGATTTAACGAAAGCCGAATTAAAAAGTTTAGGCAAACTTCTGGAGATGCGAATATCCGGTAAGCAAGAATCATCACGTCTGCCAAGCTTAAGCGATCTG